>JAKFUJ010000375.1 GCA_021732805.1 Betaproteobacteria bacterium
GATTAACACTTGGCTGCGGATCGGCGGCGGCCTGATGTTCACGATGTGCAGCCTGCAGTTGTTAGCGGCGGGTATCACGGTACGCGACGTCACTTACCGTAACGGTGATATTGAAGTCGGCGCCAGGCTCTATCTGCCGGAGGGCCGTGCGCCGCATCCGGCAGTGCTTTATGTGCATGCACGCCGTGGCTGGGACGCGGAAGCCGATGCCCAGGTGCGGCGCATCGCCGAACGCGGGATTGCAGTAATCGCGCCGGATTACCACAGCCCGCGTTTCATTCCCGGCTGGCCGATCGAACACGATCCGGCAACCGAGAAGGATGTCGAGCTGGCGATCGACGCGTTGAAAAAAATTCCGGAAGTGCGCTCCGACCGTATTTGCGTGGTCGGGTTTTCGCGTGGTGGTTATCACGCGGTGCTGCTTGCGGCGCGGCGGCGCGAGATTGCCTGCGTCGTGACCTATTACGGGCACATGGTCAACCCGAATGCGCCGGAGCCGTGGCAGGTGTACCGTTACGCGCCGGAAATCGAAAAGATCAATGTGCCGGTGATGTTTATCGTCGGCGAAGAAGAATTTGAAATCCGCCGCATGGGCATACGCCGTGCTTATTACGCGTTGCTGAAACGCGGTGTGCCGGTGGAGATGCTGATGTATCCGCACGCAAGACGGGCTTTTGATTTTCGTGAGGATCAGCGCGAAGAAGAGAAACTGGCGACGGCGGATGCCGCGCGGCGCGCGGCTGCTTTTATCAAGAGCGCATTGGGCCGTTGAGTCAACGCCGGCGATACCGCCGTGGTTTGTCGTAAACACGGTGCTCGCGTATAATTCCCGTCTCAGAACAGCGGAACGCGCAGCAGCCGTTCCGCTTGTCGTATCAAACCCAATAAAATCAGGAGCTTGTCGTGTCCTCGCGTACGCCCGCCATTCTTGTACTGAAGGATGGCACGGTATTTCGCGGCTCCGCGATCGGGGCCGAAGGTATCGTCGCCGGTGAAGTCGTTTTTAATACGGCGATGACCGGCTATCAGGAAATCCTCACCGATCCGTCGTACTGCCGGCAGATCGTCACGCTGACCTATCCGCATATCGGCAATACCGGCGTCAATGCCGAAGACGTCGAGTCCGGCAAGGTGCAGGCCGCCGGTCTGGTGATCCGCGATCTGCCGTTGCTGTCCTCGAATTTCCGCGAAAGCCGGACGCTGGGCGATTATCTGCGCAGCGAAAACATTGTGGCCATTGCCGACATCGACACCCGCAAGTTGACGCGGCTGTTGCGTGACAATGGGGCGCAGGATGGTTGCATCATGGCCGGCAAGATCGATGAAAAGGCGGCGTTGAAGGCTGCTCGCGAATTCCCGGGACTGGTCGGCATGGATCTCGCCAAAGTGGTGTCCTGCAACCGCGCCTATGAAACCGATGAGTCGGTCTGGAAGCTCGGCGCCGGTTACGGCAAACGTGCCGACACGAAATTTCATGTCGTCGCCTACGATTTCGGCGTCAAGCGCAACATCCTGCGCATGCTCGCCGCGCGCGGCTGCAAACTGACGGTGGTGCCGGCACAGACTGCGGCCGCTGAAGTGCTGAAACTCAAACCCGACGGTGTGTTCCTGTCCAATGGTCCCGGCGATCCGGAACCCTGCGACTACGCGATCCGCGCCATCCGCGACCTGCTGGACGCCGGTGTGCCGCTGTTCGGCATCTGCCTCGGTCACCAGTTGCTGGGCCTGGCCTGTGGCGCAAAAACGCTGAAAATGAAATTCGGCCACCACGGCGCCAACCATCCGGTGCAGGACCTGGAATCGAAGCGGGTGATGATCACCAGCCAGAACCACGGTTTCGCGGTGGATGCGGCGACGCTGCCGGCCAACGCCAAAGTGACCCACGTGTCGCTGTTCGACGGCAGCCTGCAGGGTTTTGCACTGACCGACAAACCGGCGTTCTGCTTCCAGGGGCATCCGGAAGCAAGCCCGGGACCGCACGATGTCGATTACCTGTTCGACCGGTTTGTGAAATTAATGGAGCAAAGCAATGGACAGGATTAACAGGAGTTTCAGGATTTACAAAGCCAGGTCTTTGAATTCATCCTGCTGAATCCTGTCAATCCTGTTAAATAAAACATGCCTAAAAGAACCGACATCAAGAGCGTGCTGATCATCGGCGCCGGCCCGATCATCATCGGCCAGGCCTGTGAGTTTGATTACTCTGGCGCGCAGGCCTGCAAGGCGCTGCGCGAAGAGGGATATCGCGTGATCCTGGTCAATTCCAACCCGGCGACCATCATGACCGATCCGGGCATGGCGGATGCGACCTATATCGAACCGGTGACCTGGCAGGTGGTGGAAAAAATCATCGCTGCAGAGCGGCCAGACGCACTGCTGCCGACCATGGGCGGACAGACCGCGCTGAACTGCGCGCTCGATCTTGCCAGGCATGGTGTGCTGGAAAAATACGGCGTGGAAATGATCGGCGCGTCGAAAGAGGCGATCGACAAGGCCGAGGACCGCGAAAAATTCAAGAAGGCGATGGCCAAGATCGGGCTCGACAGCCCGCGGTCGGCGCTGGCACACAGCCTGGAAGAAGCATTGCAGGTGCAGACGGTCGTCGGTTTCCCGACCATCATCCGGCCGTCGTTCACGCTCGGCGGCACCGGCGGCGGCATCGCTTACAACCGAGAGGAATTCGTCGCCATTATCGAGCGTGGGCTGGATGCCAGCCCGACCAAGGAAGTGCTGGTCGAGGAGTCGGTGATCGGCTGGAAAGAATACGAGATGGAAGTCGTGCGCGACCGCAACGACAACTGCATCATCGTGTGCTCGATCGAAAACTTCGATCCGATGGGCGTGCACACCGGGGATTCGATCACCGTAGCACCCGCGCAGACGCTGACCGACAAGGAATACCAGATCATGCGCAACGCCTCGATCGCCTGCCTGCGCGAGATTGGCGTCGAGACCGGCGGTTCCAACGTGCAGTTCGGCATCAATCCGGATGACGGGCGCATGGTCATCATCGAGATGAACCCGCGGGTGTCGCGCTCGTCGGCTCTGGCCTCGAAGGCCACCGGTTTCCCGATTGCCAAGGTCGCGGCCAAACTCGCCATCGGTTACACGCTCGACGAACTTCGCAACGACATCACCGGCGGCATGACACCGGCGTCGTTCGAGCCGAGCATCGACTATGTGGTGACCAAGATCCCGCGCTTTGCCTTCGAAAAATTTCCGCAGGCCGACGACCGGCTGACCACTCAGATGAAATCGGTGGGCGAGGTGATGGCCATGGGCCGCACCATCCAGGAATCAATGCAGAAGGCGCTGCGCGGGCTGGAGACGGGTGTCGACGGTTTTGACGAAAAAACCACCGACCCCGACGTT
>JAKFUJ010000109.1 GCA_021732805.1 Betaproteobacteria bacterium
GGTTTGAGCGGTACGGCCTTCGGCGTCATCATGGGCGTGGCCGGTCGTGCCGCACCGCCGCAAAAACGTGGCCTGGCTCTGGGCATCGTCGGTGCCGGCGGCTCGTTCGGTCAATTCGTCATGCTTCCGTACGGCCAGCTCCTGATCAGCGAGTTTGGCTGGTTCAGCACGCTGCTTCTGCTCGCCGTGACTTCATTTCTGATCGTCCCGCTTGCCGCGGGACTTGCAGTACCGCAAGTACAGAGTGACGGCCGCGAACAAAGCCTGCGTCAGGCATTGACTGAGGCTGCAGCCAACCGCGGCTTCTGGTTTTTGACGCTGAGCTTTCTGGTTTGCGGCTTTCAGACGACTTTTGTGATGGTGCATCTCCCGGCCTACCTGGTGGACAAGGGGATGTCGCCTCAAGCAGGAATGATGGCATTGGCGCTGGTGATGTTTTTCAATATTTTCGGTTCCTACGGTTGCGGCGCACTCGGTGACCGCTTCAGCAAGAAGTATCTTCTTACTGCGATCTACAGCATCAGGGCCATAGCCATTGCCGTCTTTCTGCTGTTGCCTTTGTCGATCTGGTCGACATGGATCTTCGCGATCGCTTTCGGATTGCTCTGGCTCGGCACGGTGCCGCTGACGAATGGTCTGGTTGCACAGATTTTCGGGGTTAAATACCTTGCGACGCTGTTCAGCATTACTTTCCTTGGCCACCAGATCGGCAGCTTTCTGGGGGTCTGGCTGGGTGGTTACGCATTTGACAGGACGGGCTCGTACTTGATGGTGTGGATGATTTGCCTGGGCGCGAGCGTAGTCGCAGCCATACTGTGTCTGCCGATCGATGAGCGTCGTCTCGGCGGTATGCCCGTGGGACAACCCGCCACATGATTCCGGTCAATATCCGTCTGCTCAAGTGGCTGATTTTCGCCCTGCTCGCAACGCTCGTATCGACACTGGCATTTCGTGGCTACCTGAGCCCTGACTTCCTGATCACCCTCTCCATGTATTGTTGACTGCTGATGAGCACGTTTTCCGACATCGACGATCTCGTTGCCTCGCTGCTGGATGGCCTGCCCTGGCCGGCGATACTGGTGAACGAAGCAGGCCAGGTGACATTCATCAACCGCGAAATGAAGGGCCGCAGCCGGCTGCCGGAAGTCATTGCCGGCACGCACTTGTCGGAACTCTACCCGCAATACCATGCCGCACTGGGCGGAGCACCGCCTTGGCTGACGCCGCAGGATACCGAAGTCAATATCAGTCCCGGCTTGCTGGAACGGGTGTGCGTACGGCGTGTACCTTCCGGCGCCTGTCTGGTCATTACCGAATCGTCGCAACGCGAGTTTGACCTGGGCAGCGCACAGACGGCACGCCTCGCATCTCTTGGCTTCATGGTCGCCGGCGTATGTCATGAGGTAGCCAATCCCCTCACGGTCATCCATTCCATGGTTCAACTGCTGCAATCCGGAGGCCCGCTGTCAGCAGAGACCCTGGAACGCGGGCTCGCCAACATCGCCGCCAACGTGCAGCGCGTACTCAACATCACCCGCACGCTCAATGAATTTTCACGTGGCGGGATTGACCAGCGTACATTGCTCCGAATAAATCATTCCGTAAGCGAGGCGCTTGCCAATACGCAGCAACGCACACTCTTTCGCAACATTGAAGTCACGCGCAACGAAGATGAAAATTTCTGGGTCATGGGTGTTGCTGACCAGATTGAGCAGGTTTTCGCCAATATCCTGCTTAATGCCGCACAGGCGATGAACGGCAACGGTCAAATCTTCATCTTCACCGTGATGCGCAATCCGTTGCAGGTCGAAATAACCGTAAGGGACACTGGACCGGGCATTGCACCAGGGCATCTGCCGCGGCTGTTCGAACCATTTTTCACGACCAAGCCATCCGGCCAGGGCACAGGGCTCGGACTCGCCATTTGCAACGAGATTGTTATAGAGCATGGCGGCAGTCTGCGCGCCATGAACCATCCGGATGGCGGCGCGTGCCTCATCGTCACCCTGCCCCTGCACGAGCAGCGACCATGAGCACTTTGCTGGCGCGACGCAATGCACGCATACTCGTTATAGAGGATGACCCGGGGGTTGGCGAGTCCGTGGTGTTGCAGCTTTCATCCCTGGGCTGCGAAGTCGAATTGATCACGCAGGGCGAACCGGGACTCACGCGTGCGCAATCCGGTGAATTTGATCTTCTGGTGACTGATCTGCGATTGCCGGACCGTGATGGATTGTCGATCATCCGCAGCATCAGGGAGGCAGACTTTGATCTGCCGATGATCCTGATGACGAGTTATTCCTCTATCGATACGGCGGTTGAGGCGCTGCGCTGCGGCGCCATCGACTATGTCATCAAACCGTTCAGCAATGATGATCTTCGTCACGCAGTCGAGCGGGCACTCGACGAACGTCAGATGCGACGCGAGAACGCACTGCTGAAGCGAAATCTGCAAAAAAACCAGAGTGCAAACAGGATAATCGGTGAGTCAGCGGTGTTGAAGCGTGTGATCGCATTGATTGCCAAAGTAGCCGCCTCCGACGCCAATGTGCTGATTCAGGGCGATAGCGGCACCGGCAAGGAACTGGTGGCCCAGGCGATTCATGACGGTGGCCCGCGTGCCACTGGCCCGTTTGTGCCGATCAACTGCGGCGCCATTCCCTCCGAGTTGTTGGAGTCAGAGCTGTTCGGCCATGCCAAAGGCGCGTTCACTGGAGCCGTTGCTGCGACAGAAGGCCTCATACGCGAAGCCCACGGCGGCACGCTTTTCCTTGACGAAATATCGGAGCTCGCACCGGCTTTGCAGGTGAAATTACTGCGCGTCATCCAGGATAAACAAGTGCGGCCACTTGGCTCGAAGCATGTTTTCCGGACCGACATACGTTTGCTCGCCGCGACCAACCGCGATCTCAAACAGGCAATGGAAAGCGGTGCGTTCCGTGCCGACCTTTACTACCGATTGAATGTCATTAACATTCATGTGCCGCCGTTGCGGGAGCGCGGTGACGACATCGACATCCTGGCACGATATTTTATCGAACAGCATAGTCGCCGCCTCGGCAAGCGGATTTCCGGCATGAGTGACGATTTGCTGCGTTTTCTGCACACCTACCATTGGCCCGGCAACGTGCGGGAACTCGAGAACCTGATTGAGCGCGCTGTCATTCTGGTTGAAGGTGAAATTCTTTCCGGAAAAGACTTTGTCGACATATCCTCCCCGGAAAACAAAACGCTGCCCCGCGGCGAGTTTGTCAACGAAGCAATGGATCAGAACCTGTCCATCGAAAAATACATCGAAGAATTCGTCCGCCGCCATCAGCATGAGCATAGTGATTTTGAG
>JAKFUJ010000311.1 GCA_021732805.1 Betaproteobacteria bacterium
CATCGGCAGACATTTTCCCGATACCGATGCGCGCTACCAGGGCATCGACAGCCGCGAGTTGTTGCGGTCGGTGGCGCGGCTGATGGATGAACATCATTACGTGGTGTCGAACGTCGATGCGACGATCATTGCGCAGGCGCCAAAGATGGCGCCGCATATTGCGGCGATGTGCGCCAACATCGCCGCTGATCTGGCGCTGACGCCGGACTGCGTCAACATCAAGGCCAAGACCGCCGAGAAACTGGGCGCCGTAGGGCGCGGTGAAGGCATCGTCGCCGAAGCGGTGGTGCTGATTGCCCGCCGGGAATCGTCTCGTTCGGATTGACTGTCGTTGCCGCCGGTCAGCCGGCAACCGGCAATTCGATGCGAGCCCGCAGTCCGCCGCCGTCGCGCGGCAGCAATTGAACCGAACCGCCGTGCAGCCGCGCGATGCGCTCAACGATGGCCAGCCCCAGCCCGGTACCGCTGGTGGAGCGCGCGCTGTCGAGGCGGGTGAAGGGTTGCAGCATGCGCTGGGCATCGGCATCCGGAATGCCGGGACCGCGATCCAGTACTTCCAGCCAGATGGATTGCGCTCGGCGTCCCGCAAGTATTTCAACGGTGGCGCTGCCGTGCCGCAATGCATTGTCGATCAGGTTGGTGAGCAGCCGCTGCATTGCCTGCGCGCGCAGCAGCAGCGGCGGCAGCGACGCTGGTGCGTAACGCACATCCCTGCCGTGGCGCGTGTAACGCGCAACCACTGACTGCACCAGCGTGTCGAGGTCGGAATCGGTTGCCAATGTTTCGGCATCCACCGGCCGCGCAAAATCGAGAAACTGGCCGATGGCCGAATCAATGTCGGCGATATCCTGCACGACGCCGGTCTTCAGATCGGCATTGCCGTGATCGTCGAGCATTTCGAGTGCGAGCCGGATGCGTGCCAGCGGTGTGCGCAGGTCGTGCGATACGCCGGCCAGCAGCAACGCGCGCTCCTCGTCCTGGCGCTGGATGTCGGCCGCCATCTGGTTGAAGGCCTGCGCGAGGGTGCGGATTTCCACCGGCCCTTCCTCATTGACGCGGGGCGGTGTTGTGCCGCGACCCAGTTGTTCTGCGGCACGCGTCAGTTCGCGCAGCGGCCGGTTGATGCGCGCCACCACCAGAAAGGCGCTAATGACCGCCAGCACCAGCACCAGTGCGCCCCAGCCGATCCAGCGCAAGGGGGCATTGCGTTCGATGCGTGAGCGCGGCACCGAGACCCAGAATTCCTCGCGGTCGATGCGGAAACTGACCCACACACCGCTGACGCCTTCACGTTCGAGCGTGAGGCGGGTCTGCGATCCGAGGTCGCGCCGCAGGCGCGCTTGCATGATGCGCAGGAACGGCCGGTCGGGCAGGGCAGGCACGGCCTCGGTCGGGTCACCTGCATAAACCTGGATGCCTTCGCGCTGTGCCAGTTCGTCGAGCAGCGCAAAACGGCGACCGGGTTCGGCGGTGATCAGTGCGGCGCGCGTCAGATTGACGACGCTGACCAGTTGCTGGGCGACTTGCAGAGCACGCGGTTCGATTTCGGAGGTACGGAATATCTGCAGCCAGGCGAGGTGGGCGACCACCAGCAGCGCGGCGATCAGCAGCACGCTGCGCCACAGCAGGGTACGTGGCCACAGTTTCATGAAAAATGAAACGTGAAAAGTGAAACGTGAGAGGTGCAGCGTGAACCGCCGGATGCAGAAGGGCGAGTGCTTGCCGTGGCTATGACTTGCGATGTCATGGGAGCTGTTTACGCCGCTTTGCCGTCGGGTATGAAGACGTAACCGAAGCCCCACACGGTCTGGATAAAAGCCGGCTTCGCGGCATCGGGCTCGATGATTTTGCGCAGTCGTGAAATCTGCACGTCGATTGAGCGGTCAAAGGCGCCGAACTCGCGGCCGCGCGCCAGTTCCATCAGCTTGTCGCGCGACAGCGGCGTGCGCGGATGTTCGACCAGCACCTTGAGCAGCGCAAATTCGCCGGTGGTCAGGGCCACGTCAGTCCCGGCTTTGGTCAGCGTGCGGTTGCCGAGATTCAGGCGGAATTCGCCGAACTCGATAACCTGGTCTGTGGCGCCGGGGGCGCCCGGCGGCGCCGGCGGCGGCTGACGGCGCAGCACCGCCTGGATGCGCGCGACCAGCTCACGCGGATTGAACGGCTTGGGCATGTAATCGTCGGCGCCGATCTCGAGGCCGACAATGCGATCAACATCATCGCCCTTGGCGGTGAGCATGATGATCGGCATCATTTCGCCGCCGCCGCGCAATCTCCGGCAGATGGACAGGCCATCCTCGCCGGGCAGCATCAGGTCGAGAATCATCAGGTCGTAACGCTCGCGCGCCAGCAGGCGGTTCATTTCGGTGGCGTCTGCTACTGCGCGCACGGTGTAACCCTGCTCGTTCAGGTAACGGTTGAGCAGGTCGCGCAGCCGGGCATCGTCGTCGACCACCAGAATCCGGGTTTTTGTCTGTGTCATGGCCCAATCGTACCCAGTTCGGGCGCTGCTAGCCATGCCTTTGAAACAATCTCTTACAAATTGGCCGAACCCGGGGTGCGGCCGTCCGCGTAGCATCGTGGTTGCGGCGGAGTGACAAATTCCCCCGTCCGTGTGTAGCGCTGCAACAACTGGTTACACAGTAACCGGATTCTGAAACAGTCTGCTTACAGTGCGCATCGATGATGTGTCCAACGTTCCGCCGGGACGCGGCCGGGGCATCATCACCGGCATCATCAGATTGCATGGAGGCAATATGATCAAAGCGATTTACAATCGGCATTCTGTCCGCAGGCGTCGTTAGCCGCGGTAAAACATGACGGAGCGGCACATGAAGTTCTGGCTCGCAATCATTCTGGCATCGGCAGCACTGCAAACGGGAACCGCAGCAGCGGAGCCATGGCGCGGATTGCAGGCGGCGCAGGGGCAACCCGACCGCGGCGACCGCGGCATGCAGCGCCAGCGGGATGCCGGTCAGGATCGTTATCAGCGGCCGGAACGCCCGCAGCGCCTCTCCGATGAAGAGCGCCGTGAATTGCACCGCGATCTGGACAAGGCGAGGCGTGAAATCTACAAGCCGCGCCCGGAACGTTAAACCCAATCAATCAAGGAATTCAGTCATGAACATCAAAACACTGCTGTTTGCCTCAATATTTTTCGCAGCACCGGCGTTTGCCGCTGAAGGCATACCCGGCGCGACCATTGCCAACAACGGCGCCAGACCGGCTTATGGCGGCCATGCCGGGCAGCGCGAGGCGTGCAAGTCGGATGCGGAAAAATGCCGCAAGGAACGCATGGCCCAGCGCGAGAAAATGTGCGCCGAGAATCCGGAAAAGT
>JAKFUJ010000404.1 GCA_021732805.1 Betaproteobacteria bacterium
CCAGCAGTGTTTCCATGGTGTTGCAGGTCCCCAGACGTTGCGTCTTCGCGTTGTCGGCAATGCGCAGCGCCTTGTCGAAATCGGCCTGATCGTCGATGTAGACATGGCACACGCCGTGCAGGTGCTTGATCATCGGGATGCGCGATTCCTGCATCAGCCGCTCGATCAGGCCCTTGCCGCCGCGCGGCACGATGATATCGACGTAATCGTGCATGGTGATCAGTTCGCCAACGGCAGCGCGGTCCGTGGTCTCGATCACCTGCACTGCGGTTTCCGGCAGGCCGGCGGCTTTCAGGCCTTCGTGTACGCAAGCGGCAATCGCCTGATTGGTATGCAGCGCTTCCGAACCGCCACGCAGGATCGCCGCATTGCCGGATTTGAGGCACAGCCCGGCGGCGTCCGCAGTCACGTTCGGCCGCGATTCATAAATGATGCCGACCACGCCCAGCGGCACACGCATCTGCCCGACCTGGATGCCGGTGGGGCGATACTTCAGGCCGCTGATCTCGCCGACCGGATCCGGCAACGCGGCGATCTGGCGCAGGCCGTCGGCCATCGCTGCGATGCGCTTCGGCGTAAGCGTCAGCCGGTCGATGGCGGCGGAATCGAGATTCTTTGCTTTGGCAGCTTCAACGTCGCGCGCGTTTTCGTGCAGCAGCACTTTCGCCGCGCGTTCAATTGCAACCGCCATCGCGTTCAGCGCGGTGTTTTTGGCATGGCTGTCGGCGATTGCCATCGCGCGCGAGGCAGCGCGGGCGGCTTTGCCGATGCCGAGCATGTAGGTTTGGACATCCATGGGGGGAGATTCTAGCAGGTGGTAACGTGCTTGCCCCTTGCGGTTGTCCGTGACATTTAAACCAAGAAAGGTCGCCGGGGGCGGCCCGGCGGCTGGTTACTTTTCCTGCTCCGCTGTATGTACCGGACACATGGGTAACACGTGTGCGGTGACATGGGTAACGCTTGCCGGGTGGTCATTACCTGGAAAGAAACAATGTCTTGGCAAGCGAGGAACACCGTGAATCTGAAGCGGGAGTTTTCGGCATCAGCCCGAAGACGGCTTACAAGCGGCGGGGACGATACATGAGCGAGGCGGTGATGGGCTTGAGGAGCAAAGCCGAAGCCAAGTCGTCTGCTTGACGTATTACGTTTCACGTAATACCCTTGGCGCGTGATCAAGTCCTTTCGCTCGGCTGAAACGGAAGCGTTGTTCAACGACCGGCAGGTGGTCCGCCTAAGGGCCATTGAACGGCAAGCCCGCCGCAAGCTTTTATACCTCGCCCAGGCGCGCGTGCTTCGGGACCTGATGGTCCCGCCCGGGAACAGGCTCGAAGCGCTCAAGGGTGATCGCAAAGGACAGTACAGCATTCGCATCAACGACCAGTGGCGGATCTGTTTCCGCTGGTCGGATGGACATGCTTACGAGGTCGAAATCGTCGATTACCACGCATAGGAGACGCCATGGCAGCCAAATTGCTGGACCCGATTCCGCCGGGTGAGATTTTGTACGAGGAATTCATGAAGCCGCTGGGCGTGAGCATCAATGCGCTGGCGCGCGAAATTGCCGTGCCGCCCAATCGCATCAGCGATATCGTCAACGGCAAGCGCTCGATCACTGCCGACACCGCATTGCGGCTGGGCAAATACTTCCGCGTTTCCCCGGAAACCTGGCTGGGCCTGCAGGCCGATTACGATTTGCGTGTGGCAAAACGCACGACCTGGCTCAAGGTAGAGCCGCGCGTGAGGATGCACGCAAGCGAAGGCTGAAATCGGGTGGGCAGCCCGTCGCCGGCGATAAACGTGCAGAACTAGAACAGCGCCGGATGCGCCGCAAACGCCGCCGGCATTGCCCGCCGCCCCGGCTGTGCCTTCACAGTGCCCGGATTATTCCGCGCAAAGCGCAATGCAAGTTGCAGCAGTTCATTCCATACATCGCCGCGGACCAGTCCCTTGACCATGCGGTCGATGACCGCGGCGTGGCGCAGGGCTTCGGTGACTTGCGTCAATGTGAAGCGCTGGAGATTGTTCTGCATCGCATTCTGGTGTGATTGCGGAAACACTTTTGCCTCACGCAGCATCAGCGATACCGGTTTGCCGGTATTGACGCCAGTGACCACTTTTCCGATGAGCCGGATTTCCGCGGCGAGCGACCATAACACCAGCGGCGGCGCGGTGCCTTCGCCCTGCAATCCATCCAGCACGCGGGCCACGCGCAGCGGATTGCCGTCGAGCATGATTTCGCCGAGATTGAACACGTCGTAACGCGCGACATCGAGCACGGATTCGCGCACCTGGTCGAATGTGATGGGGCCGGCGGGAAACAGCAGCGCGAGTTTCTGCACTTCCTGATAAGCGGCCATCAGATTGCCTTCAACGCGATCAGCAATGAAATCCAGTGTTTGCGTGTCAGCTTCCTGCTGCTGGTCTTTCAGCCGCCCGGCGATCCATTGCGGCAGTGCGCGGCGCAGTACGGCTTTGGCTTCGACTGCGGTGCCGGCGCGTTCCAGTGCCTCGAACCAGGCAGCTTTCTGGCCGCGCCAGTCGAGATCGGAAACCTGGATCAGGGTGATGGTGTCCGGCGGCAGGGAATGGCAATACGCCTGTAATGCTTCGCCGCCGTCCTTGCCGGGTTTGCCGGTGGGTATGCGCAATTCCAGCAATTTGCGCGACGCGAACAGCGATTGCGAACTGCCGGCCAGCGCCAGTTGATTCCATTTGAAACCGGAATCCGCCGTCAGTACTTCGCGTTCGGTATAACCTTCGGCGCGCGCCTTGGCGCGGATGCGGTCGCCGGCTTCGAGTATCAGCAGGGGTTCGTTGCCGAACACCATGTAGAGCGGTTTGAGTTCCCGCTGCAGGTGGGTGCCGAGTTGTTCGGAAGGCAGGCGCATTGTTGGTGCGCGTATGCTACCGCAGAACGCGCAGGCTTACGACCCGGGCTTGGCCGGCGGTGTGAGTTTTGCGACCTGCAGCCGCCGCACCAGTTGCTGCACGGCATCGTTCTGCATGTCGCGGAACAGCAGCGCTTCTTCCGATTCCTTGGACAACGTTTCCTGATCGTTGAATGAAAAATCGCGTTTCAGCGCGATTTCGCTGGAGGGGATGATTTCTGCGGATGACTTGTTGATCAACCGGTAGTTCATGCGGTAACGCAGCTGGAATTCACTGACGCGACCGGCGCCGGACAACGAGAGGATGCTCTTTTCGCGCAATTCGCCGACCAGTATCAGCGTGGCCTCGGCGGCCTTGGGGTCGTCGACAATTTTGGTGCCGCTGCCGGCGGCGATCACACGCTTGAACTGCTGTGCGAACTGCGAGCCCACAGGCGCCTGCACATA
>JAKFUJ010000418.1 GCA_021732805.1 Betaproteobacteria bacterium
GCTGGCATTCGCCACCGGCTGCGCGGTAGGTTGCTGCAAATTTTTCCTGGATCACCGGAATCACGTTGTCGTCCTCGCCGCCCTGCATGATCAGCATCGGCGGCAGGGTGACTTTTTCCCTGCGTTCGAGGATTTCGTGCGGATTGCCTTCGTGGATGCTGTCCGGCGTGCTGAAGAAGGTGTCGGATTTTTTCATCATCGCGGCGTTTTTCATTTTTTCGGCCTGCCCGCGACGGGTCAGCGGATTGCTGATCGGCGAACGGGTGGCGACGTAGGCGACGCTGGCGTCGAGATTGGGCGCTTCCGGCAGCGGGATTTCGTTGTAACGCGCGTCGCGCGGGCGCATGCCGAGCAGTTGCGCGACATGGCCGCCGCTGGAACTGCCGAGCAGGCCGAAGTTGGTCGGGTCGCCGTTTAATTCTTTCGCTTTGTGCTTGAGCCAGCGCAGCGCATGGCTCGCATCCTGTACGCAGGCGGGATAAGGCGCTTCGTCGGAGAGGCGCAGATCGGGCGACATCACCAGCATGCCGGAAGCCGCAATGGCGCGTGCCATCGGTTCGTTGGCGTAACGATCCTTGCGGCTCCAGGCGCCGCCATGCAGGTCGAGCAGCACCGGAAACGGTCCCGTGCCCTGCGGCTGATAGATGCGCGCGATCAGTGTGCGTTTGGCAGTCTTGCGAAGTTCCACTTCCCAGACTTTGACGGCGAACAGGTTGGCGGGGTTATAGGCTGGGGTCATCGCAGATTCTCCAATCAGGGCAGGTCACAAAGTGCAATATGATAAGCCCTCCCGTGTCTACGCGTTCATGTGCAAAGCATTGGGAAAAGTCCACATTAAAAACGGAGAACCATCATGCTTTGGGCCATTTCCTGCATCGACAAACCCGACACTGCCGCGATCCGCGATTCGGTGTTGCAACCGCATCGCGACTATCTTGGCAGCCAGAAAGGCATCCTGGTGCTGGCCGGCGCCACCCAGAATGACGAAGGCACGGCGGCCATCGGCAGCCTGTTCATCGTCAACGTCAGCAGCCGTGCCGAGGCAAAAAGATTTTCCGACGGTGATCCGTTTACGCAAAAGGGCGTGTTTGCCAGCATCACCATTACCCGTATGCGCAAAGGGCAGTGGAATCCTGGCGCGGCTGATGGCGCTTGAACGAAACGTGCTTGGCGGTCTTTCATCCGCATCGGAGCTTCAGAGAAGAATTGTAGGTAAGTAATTGATTTTAAACAAATTTTAATTGGACCCCTGTTTGGCTTGAATCAAAGAAGGCCGTTCCGAGGCTTTAATGAAAGCCGGACGACATTGATCCGTAACCTTAGGGAGAGAGACCATGACGCACGCATTGCCGGGATTGTTGTTTGCGGTTGCCGCTGTGGTTTCTCTGCAGGTTGTCGCCCAGGACTATCCGACCCGGCCGATACGCGTGATTGTGCCGTTTCCGCCAGGCGGGACGGCTGACACGATGGCACGCTTGATTGCGCCCCCGATGTCCAAAGCGCTGGGCCAGAACATGGTGATCGAAAACCGCCCGGGCGCCAACACGGTGATTGCCACGGAAGTCGCGGTGCGTGCCCCTGCCGACGGCTACACGATGCTGGTGATGGCGACGAGTTTCACGGTCAACCCGTTTGCCTATAAAAAATTGCCTTACGACACGCTGCGGGATTTTCACGGTGTTACGCGAATGGTTTACAACCCGCTGATTTTCTGCGCGCATCCGTCACTGCCGGTTAAAACCATGAAGGAACTGGTCACCCTGGCCAAGGCGCGCCCCGGTCAGCTAACCTGGGGCACTTCGAGCATCATCGGTGGCGGGCGTATCGCCGGCGAGTTATTCAAGGATATGGCGAAAATCGATATCGTCAATGTGCCGTTTGGCGGAGGCGCTCCGGCGACGACGGCGGCCCTCGGCGGCCATATCACGCTGATCGTCGGCAATGTATTTGATTGTTCCAATTACATTCCTGCGGGTCGCCTGCGCGGCATTGCGGTGACATCGCTACAGCGTGCGTCGAATTTGCCGGAGGTGCCGACGATTGCCGAATCAGGCTGGCCGGGATTTGAATCGCTGAACTGGTTCGGTATCATGGTTCGCGCCGGTACTCCGCGCCCGATCGTCGAGCGCTTGTCAGCCGAAGTGGCCAGGGCGCTGAAGACGGCCGAGGCGGGGGCGACTTTGACCAAACAGGGATTTTCGGAAGGCGCCATGGCGCCCGCCGATTACGATGCCTACATCCGCAACGAGATGCAGCGCAACGAGATCATCCTCAAAAAACTGAGTCTGAAGCTGGATTGAACCGTGCTTCAGCAGCGCGGTCCGGCAGCGGACCGCACTGCTGCTAGCGCAGTTTTTCGAGAGCTTCCAGCAACTCGTCGTTGGGCATCACGCCGCGCGGATCGTTGACATTGGCGTAACGGATGACGCCTTCCCTGTCGATGATGAACCACGAGCGTTTGGAACGCAGATATCCGGCGATGCGTTTGATGTCATTGGCTGCGGCAGGATCATCGTTGAGCACGCCGTATGCGCGTGACATCACGCGACGGGTGTCGCTCAGCAGCGGAAATTTCAAACCGAGCTTTTCGGCGAACACGCCATTGGCTGCACCGAAATCAACACTGATGCCCAGGACCTGGGCATTGGCGGCTTCGAACTTGGGAAGATCAAGCTGGAAAGCCACCACTTCGCTGGTTCAGGTATCGGTGAACGCGCCGACATAGAAAAACAGCACCACGTTTTTCCTGCCGATATAGTCAGCCAGCGCCACCGGCTTGCCGGTGGTCGACGGTAATGAAAAAGCCGGCGCCTTGTCGCCGGTTTTCAGCGTCTGTGCCTGCGCCGTTCCGGCGAACAGCGCCGCACTGCCCAGCAAACCGATTGCAAGCCAACGTTGCAGCAATGACATTTGCGACATGTGACACCTCCAGTGATGGTGACGGGCTATTTTTTTGCGAGGTTGCGCACGTAATTGCGCAGTGCCTGGCCGTCGAAATCGACATGGCCGAAGCCGCGCGCGTTGATCATGCCTTTTTTGTCGACGATGACGGTGGAGGGTACGCCGCGCACGCCAAAACCGCGCGCCACATCCATGTTCTGGTCGAGCAGCGCGGGCAGGGTGTAGCCGGCCTTGTCAAAAATGGGCCGGACAGCTGATGCGCCGGTGCCGTCGATGGAAATGGTGATGACCTGGATGCCGTCTTTTTTCAGCTCGTCATGTGCCCTCTGCACGGAGGGCATTTCGCGGACGCAGCTACTTCACCACGTCGCCCAGAAACGGATGATGGTGACTTTGTTGCGCAGGTCGGCGTCGCTGCCCTCGCCGTT
>JAKFUJ010000120.1 GCA_021732805.1 Betaproteobacteria bacterium
GCGGCCCAGGTCAGCGCTTGTCGCCAGAATTTCATTTTGTCGGCGCGCCGCAGCGTGCAGCGCAGGCAGCCGTCAGGGCCGGTGGCGACGATGACCAGTTGCTGCAGCGGACCATCCAGCGCGCCCCACAACGGGCCGAACCACAGTTCTTCCAGACTGGCGATGGCCTTGAGCCAGACGTCGGGACCCTCGTAGCGCGAGGCATGGTGGATTCTGTCGAGCGTGATCAGGTGATGCGCTTCCGGTTTGGGACGTTTGCCGAACCACAATGCCGCGCTGCCCGGCGCGTCATGGTCCTCAGCGCTGCTTTGCACGGCGAGCGCGATGGCCAGCGGATCATCGCTCCAGACCTGCGAGAAATGCCGGCCCGGCACCGCCGGTTTGCGCCCGCCACCCCACAACAGCAGGCTGTTGATTGGCGGCAGGCCGCGGGCTTCCCGCGCCTGATTCAGCGGATGCTCATGCAGCACCATCTGCGCTTCGGTCAGCACGCGATGCCAGTGGCTGGCGCGCGATCCGCTGAACGGCATGCCGGGCAGGGCGCGTCCGGCGACGGTGCTCGGCAGTGGGGCGGTCAAGCCGGTGCTTGAGTCCTGCCGGATGTACCAGCGCGTGGTGTGTGGCGCCGCCACGGTAATGCCGTCTTCGCTGAAATGTGTATTCAGCGCGTTTGTCAGCACGACGACTTCATCATGATGCAGCGTGATTGCCGGCGCGGCCATGACCCGTGTGCCATGGCGCTGCAATTGCAGATGCACCGGATCGGCGCGCAGCCACCATTCATTTTCAACCACCAGTCCGTCCACCGCGGCGGTCAGCGCGGCGACCGGCCAGTCTTCGCGCTGTTCGACCTCGAATGCCTGACACAGCCAGGTTTCGGCGGCGATGGCCGGAAAACGCCGGCGCTCGCCGCGACCCAGTATGCGACGCAGTACGGCGCCACTGTCCGCCATTGCGGATTCAGCGCCTGATGGCGGCAGCAGATCGGGGATGAACAGGGTCAGTTGCACGGGATCAATTACAGGATGTACAGGATTGACAGGATAAATGCGAGGATAAATACGAGGATGAATACGAGGATGAATAAGGGACGAATGCGTGATCAAGCGCGGTGAAAACGCGCAGTCGTCGGGCATGTTCGGCGCGGACGCAGCGCGACATCGTGCGGCGAGTCTAGCATGCGTTGGGTTCCGGCAGACGGGCTGTTGCGCCTCGTTTATGGCACACTGCGCCTTTGTTTTTCAGCGACTTGCCTTGAACTCATTCCCTTTATTTGTCGGCCTGCGTTACACCCGCGCGCGGCAGCGCACCCGTTTCATTTCGGTGATTTCGCTGATTTCGGTGATCGGCATCGCACTGGGCATGACGGTGCTGATCACCGTGCTCTCGGTGTTCAACGGTTTTCAGCGTGAAGTGCGTACGCGCATGCTCAGTGCAGTCGCGCATGTGCAGGTCACCGGGCTTGGCGAGTCGCTGCCCGACTGGCAGGGTATTGCGGCAACGGCGGCAAAAAATCCGCATGTGCTTGCCGCCGCGCCTTATGTATCCGTGCAGGGCCTGTTGACCAGCAGCGGCCGTGTGCGCGGCGCGCTGTTGCGCGGTATCGTTCCGGCAGAAGAAGAAAAAGTCAGCGAGATCGGCGCACACATGCGTTCCGGCACGCTGGAATCCCTGCGCGACGGCGAATACAACGCGGTGCTCGGCGCGCCGCTGGCGCGTGCGCTGGGTGTGACGGTCGGCGACAAGGTGGTGCTGGTGGCGCCGCAGGGGCAGGTCACGCCGGCGGGCATTCTGCCGCGGCTGCGCCAGTTCAATGTCACCGGTACGTTTGAGGTCGGGCACTACGAAATCGATGCCGGTCTGGCCGTGGTACACATAGGCGATGCGCAGCGCCTGTACCGGATGGGGGACGAGGTCAGCGGCGTGCGCCTGCGGCTGGATGATCTGTTCCTTGCGCGTCAGGTTGCCCGCGAACTGCTGGCGGTGTTGCCGCCGGAAACCTCGGTCAGCGACTGGTCGCAGTTCAACGCCACTTATTTTCGCGCGGTCGAACTCGAAAAACGCATGATGTCGCTGCTGCTGTTTTTCATCATCGCCATCGCCGCCTTCAACATGGTGGCCAGCTTGTACATGATGGTCAGGGAAAAGCAGGCCGATATCGCGATCCTGCGCACCATGGGCGCCTCACCCGGCGAAGTGATGCGCATATTCATGGTGCAGGGCACGCTGATCGGTGTGATCGGTGTCGGTTGCGGCATTGTCTTCGGCATCCTCGGGGCACTGAATGTCTCCAGCATCATTGCCTTTATCGAGGGACTGTTTCAAGTCAAGTTCATGCCGCAGGATGTGTATCAGATTGCCGACCTGCCGTCGCAGTTGCAGGCGGGGGATGTGGTGCTGACGGCGGTGGTGGCATTTGTGTTGTCGGTACTGGCGACGTTATACCCAAGCTGGCGCGCATCCAGGGTCAATCCGGCGGAGGCGCTGCGTTATGAGTGAATCCGTGAATCAAGCCGTAAATACCAACACCCCGGTGATTTCCTGCCGCGGCCTGCGCAAGGCCTACCGCGAAGGCGCGGATGCGGTGCCGGTGCTGCTGGGCATCGATATCGACGTGCAGCCCGGTGAACGCATTGCGATTGTCGGTGCTTCGGGTTCCGGCAAAAGCACGCTGCTGCATCTGCTCGGCGGGCTGGATGCACCGAGCGCAGGTGAGGTACGCATTCTCGGTGAACTGCTGTCAGGGCAAAGTGAAAAACAGCGCGGCATGGTGCGCAACCGCGCGCTGGGATTTGTTTACCAGTTCCACCACTTGCTGCCGGAATTCAGCGCCGTTGAAAACGTGGCGATGCCGCTGATCATCCGCCGCGAACCGCGTGCTGCGGCACTGGAAGCTGCACGAAAAATGCTGGAAGCCGTGGGCATGGGCCACCGCTTGTCGCATACGCCCGGAGAGCTGTCGGGCGGCGAACGCCAGCGTGCGGCGCTGGCGCGGGCGCTGGTGACGAAACCGGCCTGCGTGCTGGCCGATGAGCCGACGGGCAATCTTGATCGCCGCACCGCGGAAACCGTGTTTGACCTGATGTTGCAGCTGAATCGCGACATGAACACGAGTTTTGTCATCGTCACCCACGATCTGCGCATTGCCGAACGTGCCGACCGCATACTCGAACTTGAAGACGGTATGCTGAAGCCCTGCGTCAACAGCAATTAACAGGATGGACAGGATTTACAGGATAAAAGACTCAAGTCTCTGTGGTCCAGGTGGTTCCGGTCAGCAGGGGCCTTCATCCTGTGAATCCTGTCTATCCTTGTTAATTT
>JAKFUJ010000443.1 GCA_021732805.1 Betaproteobacteria bacterium
CTGCCCACGATACGCAGCATCGGCGCCGGCGCCATCGACAATGTGCTGCGCCTCGGTTATGCGGCGCGATTCATCGTGTTGACTCTGGCACACTCCGGCACCAGCTTCGCGCGGCCGCGGCTGATCATCCGCGAACTGTATTACACCGGCGTGTTGTCGATGGTGATCATTCTGGTGTCAGGGATGTTCGTGGGCATGGTGCTCGGCCTGCAGGGTTACCAGACACTGACCACCTACGGCTCCGAATCGGCGCTGGGCGTGCTGGTCGCGCTGTCGCTGGTGCGCGAGCTGGGGCCGGTGGTGTCGGCACTGCTCTTTGCCAGTCGTGCGGGTTCGGCGATGACCGCCGAGATCGGTTTGATGAAAGCCACCGAACAACTGTCGGCGATGGAAATGATGGCGGTGGATCCGATTGCGCGTGTCGTGGCGCCGCGGTTCTGGGCCGGCGTGCTGTCGATGCCGCTGCTGGCGGCGATGTTCAGCGCGATGGGCGTGTTCGGCGGTTACGTCGTCGGCGTGGTGCTGATCGGCGTCGACGAGGGTTCGTTCTGGTCGCAGATGCAGGGCGCGGTCGATGTGCGCGAGGACATTGTCAACGGCGTGATCAAGAGTTTTGTGTTCGGCGTCGCCATCACCTGGATTGCGCTGTTTGAGGGCTATGACGCGCCGCCGACCGCAGAAGGCGTTTCGGGCGCGACGACGCGCACCGTGGTAACTTCGTCGCTGGCAGTGTTGGCGCTGGATTTCATTCTGACCTCCTTCATGTTCAGGGGCGCTTGATTGCCTTATCAAATGGCGCTTGGTTGTGGTCGCCTCTCCCTCACCCTCGGTCACTCTACTCCGTTACAAGTGTTCCCTTGTCCCGGAGGGAGAGGGACCGAGGGTGAGGGAGAGGCACGGCATTTAGTTTAAAGAGGTGATTTAATGGAACGTTCGATGCTGGATTTATGGGTGGGACTTTTCGTGATGGCAGGCATTGCCGGGCTGGTGATACTCGCCTTCAAGGTCGGCAACATGTCGAGCCTGGGCGGCGGCGAGACCTATGCCATCACTGCCAATTTCGACAATATCGGCGGACTGAAGCCGCGCGCGCCGGTCAAGAGCGCCGGCGTGGTGGTTGGCCGCGTGACGGCGATCACATTCAACAATGAGCGTTTCACCGCCAAGGTGACGTTGGCGGTCGAACAAACCTACAAGTTTCCCAAGGACACCACGGCGTCGATCCTGACCTCCGGTTTGCTCGGCGAGCAGTACGTCGGGCTTGAAGGGGGGGGCGATGACCAGCTGCTCAAGGCCGGCGACAATATCCGGCTGACGCAGTCGGCGGTGGTGCTGGAGAAGCTGATCAGCCAGTTCCTGTTTGACAAGGCGGCCGAAGGCGCGCCAGCGACGAAATAAAGTGATGAATGATGAATACGGAGCGATTTGTGCATAAGTTATTGTTTTTATTGATATTTTTGTTTTTTACCGGGATCGTGAATGCGGCCCAGGCGATGACCGCGCCCGACGTGCTGGCGCGCAGTGTCACCGATGAAGTGCTGGCGACGATCCGTGCCGACAAGGAGATCCAGACCGGCAACCAGAAAAAGGCGCGTGAGCTGATCGAAAGCAGGATCGCTCCGCATTTCAATTTTGCCGGCATGACGCAACTGGCGCTGGGCAAAAA
Source organism: Betaproteobacteria bacterium (assembly GCA_021732805.1). Taxonomy (GTDB): domain Bacteria; phylum Pseudomonadota; class Gammaproteobacteria; order Burkholderiales; family SG8-41. The sequence goes on from JAKFUJ010000443.1 coordinate 1,667, forward strand.
CTGGAGCGCAGCCAATGCCGAGCAACGCAAGGCGCTGACGGCCGAATTCCGTGCGCTGCTGGTGCAGACCTATACTTCGTCGCTGCTGCTCTACAAGGACCAGAAAATCGAATATCGCCCGCTGAAGCTTGCCGCCGAGGATACCGACGTGCTGGTGCGCTCTGTCGTTCGCCAGTCCGGCGGCGGCGAGCCGGTGCCGGTGGATTACGGCATGGAAAAAACCGAGACTGGCTGGAAGGTCTACAACGTCAAGATCGGCGGCATCAGCCTGGTCGAGAGTTATCGCAGCACGTTCAATACCGAAATTCAGAAAAACGGCATGGATGGCCTGATCAAGACCCTGCGCGACAAAAACCGGGCGCTGGTGGCGCAGTACGAAAAACAGTGATCGGGCAAGCAGGATTAAATGCGATGATCGAATGCAATGAGGGTCGCTGCACGCTGAAAGGCGCGGTCAATCTCGAGAACGCGCTGGTATTGCGTGATGAAGGCTTGCGGCTGTTTACCGGTTCGGAAACCACGCTGGATTTGTCCGGTGTCACCGAAGTTGATTCCGCCGCAGTCAGCCTGTTGTTTGAATGGCGGCGCGCGGCGCTGGCCGCCAAGCGCAACATCCATTACGTCAACCTTCCCGATAATCTGAAAAGTCTGGCGCAACTCTACGGCGTTGCCGAACTGGTCGGGCAGTCCTGAGCGACACTGCTGCGCATAGACGCAACGGCTGCATCGCGGTCGCAATAACCCCCCATGCAACACGCCATTGAAGTCATCGACGTCACCAAACGCTACGGCGATTTGCAGGCGCTGGCCGGTATCAGCCTCAACGTGGCGCCCGGGGAGTTCTTCGGCCTGCTCGGGCCCAACGGCGCCGGCAAGACCACGCTGATCAGCATCCTCGCCGGGTTGGCGCGGGCCAGCAGCGGCAGCGCGCGCATCATGGGTCACGATGTAGTCGACGCTTACCGCGAAGCGCGGAGCGCGCTGGGTGTGGTGCCGCAGGAACTGGTGTTCGATCCGTTTTTCACGGTGCGCGAAACACTGGACATACAGTCGGGTTATTTCGGATTGCGCGACAATAGCGCGTGGATCGACGAAGTGATCGAGAACCTTGATCTTGCCGACAAGGCCGACACCAACATGCGCACGCTGTCCGGCGGGATGAAACGGCGGGTGCTGGTGGCGCAGGCGCTGGTGCACAAACCGCCGGTGATCGTGCTCGACGAACCCACTGCCGGCGTTGACGTCGAACTGCGCCAGGCGTTGTGGCGCTTCATCCGCAGGCTTAATCGCGACGGCCATACCATCGTGCTGACCACGCATTACCTGGAGGAAGCCGAAGCCTTGTGCGGGCGGGTGGCGATGCTGAAACAGGGGCGTATTGTCGCGCTGGACAAGACCGAGAACCTGCTGCGCATGCATTCCGGCTGTTATGTCGAACTGCGGCTGATCGGTACTTTGCCGCAGCTTTTGGAGCCGCTGGTGGTGGAGCGGCGTGAAGATGGTGCGATCCGTCTCGCGCTGCCGGAATATGCCGAGGTCGAACGCGTGATGGCGGCATTGCGCGAGGCGCAGGTCACTGTTCAGGAAATGGAAATCATGCAGCCCGATCTGGAAGAAGTGTTTGTGCAGATCATGCGGAAATCC
>JAKFUJ010000444.1 GCA_021732805.1 Betaproteobacteria bacterium
CAGCAGGGTATCTCTGAATGGATTCATGCCTGGAAAAAACGCGGCTGGAAAACGGCTGATAAAAAACCGGTCAAAAATGAAGACCTGTGGCGCCTGCTGGATGAGGTCGCCGCGCAGCACGACATAGAGTGGTTGTGGGTCAAGGGCCACGCCGGACATGAAGGCAACGAGCACGCCGACATGTTGGCCAACAGGGGCGTCGACAGCGTCAAACCGGGGCAGGTGGCTTGATGGCTGAGCGGCAGATCGTCCTCGATACCGAAACCACGGGCCTTGATCCCAAACAGGGACACCGGGTGATCGAGGTCGCCGGCGTCGAACTGGTCAACCGCCGGCTGACCGGGCGCCATTTTCACCGTTACATCAATCCCGGGCGCGACAGCGACGAGGGTGCGTTGCAGGTGCACGGCTTGACCACGGAATTTCTCAGCGACAAGCCGAAATTTCCGGAGATTGCCGGAGAACTCCTCGATTACATCAGCGGCGCGGAATTGATCATCCACAACGCGCCTTTTGACGTCGGATTCCTCGACAGCGAACTGGCCATGGCGCACCACAAACGCCTGAAAAGCTTCTGCCCGGAAATCACCGATACGCTGCGCATGGCCAGGGATCTGCATCCGGGGAAACGCAACGGTCTCGATTCATTATGTGATCGCTACCAGATCGACAATTCGGCGCGTACGCTGCACGGTGCGCTGCTCGACGCCGAGTTGCTGGCGGAGGTGTACCTGGCGATGACGCGCGGCCAGGAAAGCCTGATGATCGAAGCCGAGACGGCGGGCACCGAAGTGCGTACCGCTGAATTCAATCGTGGTGAGCTCAAGTTGATGGTACTGAGGGCGAATGCGGAAGAGATTGCCGCGCATGAAGCGCAACTGGCCGAGATCGACAAGGCCAGCGGCGGTGCGTTATGGCGGCGCGCGGACGGCTAGAGCCCGTTATGAACTTGTTTCTTCTTTCCCTCATCCCCACCGTTCTGCTCTGCTTCAAGTGTTACCTTGTCCGGAGGGAGAAGGGTTTTTCCCCCTCTCCCTCCGGGAGAGGGCCGGGGTGAGGGTGAATCATAAGTAATTGATTTTAATAAATAAAATTTGAGTTCGTGGCGGGATCTAAACTGAACGCGCCGCGTTCGGCTCATGCGGTCAGCGCCAGCAGTTGCCGGAACGAATCCTCGAACTGCTTCAGACCTTCCACCTGTAATTCCTGGCCGGCAGCATCCATGTCGATGCCAAAATCCTGCAGCGCTGCGAATTGCTGGTGCGCGGCGTCGATGTTGGCTTCCAGTGTCGGCTCCGCCTTCCCGTGTTCACGGAATGCCGCCAGCGTGGCGTCGGGCACGGTGTTGATGGTCTGCGGACCGATCAGGGATTCGATGTACAGCACATCGTTGTACGCCGGGTTTTTGGTGCCGGTGCTGGCCCACAGCATGGCCTGCGGCCGCGCGCCGCGTTTGGCCAGCGCCGTGAAAGCTTCGCTGAAGGTGGCGCGGTAATCCTGGTACGACAGTTTGGCCAGCGCCACCGCCGAGTGGCCGCGCAGGGCCAGCGCTTCACCGCCGATGGCTTCGAGGCGTTTGTCGATCAGCGTATCGACGCGGCTGAGGAACAGGCTGGCGACGGACTTGACCTTGCCCGCATCGCCGCCGGCTTCGACCAGGCGGCTGATGCCGCGCACATAGGCCTGCGCCACGTCGCGCACATGGCGCAGCGAAAACATCAGCGTGACATTGACCGAACAGCCGTGGGCGACCAGTTCCTCGATGGCACCCAGGCCGGCGGCGGTGGCCGGCACCTTGATCAGCAGGTTGTCGCGGGCGACGGCCGCCTTCAGGCGCAGGCCGGCGGCCAGCGTGCCCTCGGCGTCATGCGCCAGCGCCGGTGACACTTCAAGGCTGACATAACCGTCTTCGCCTTTGCTCGCTTTGTGCAGTGGCAGCAGGAGGTCGCAGGCGGCCTGGATGTCGGCGACGGCCAGTGTTTCGTAACGCTGTTCCGCCGTCAGAGCCGGATCGCTTTTCAGTTTTTGCAGTTCTTCGCGGTAGTAGGGGCTTTCGCTGATCGCCCTGAAAAAAATCGTCGGGTTCGAGGTCACGCCGGCGATACGGTCTTCAGCCACGAGTTTTTTCAGCGCGCCTTCCTGCAGCAGGGTGCGCGACAGATTGTCCAGCCAGATGCGTTGGCCCAGGGCATGCAGGCGGAGCAGGGGATTGGGATTGATCATCTGGGCTGCAGTTCAGAAATGTTCAGCGTGGATATTGCCGCGCCAGTTCAGCGGCCACGGTGAGGATCAGCCGGCGCGAAATGCTCACGCTGGGCGGCAGCCGCGGCAGGGCTTCGACATCAAACCACGCGGCTTCCTCGATCTCGACGCCGTCGGGACGCACCGCGCCGCCGGCGTATTCGGCCGTGAAGGCAACCATCAGCGAATGCGGGAAGGGCCAGGGCTGGCTGCCGAAATACTGAAGATTGTTTACTTCGACGCCGACTTCCTCGCGGGTTTCGCGCGCCACGGTGTCTTCAAGCATTTCACCGGGCTCGACAAATCCGGCAATCGCGGAATAACGTCCCGCCGGCCACACGCCCTTGCGTGCCAGCAGCAGTTCGCGGCCGCGGGTGATCAACACCATCACCGCGGGTGACACCAGCGGATAGGTGGTGAATTTGCAGGACGGGCAGGCGCGGGCGCGTTCATCAGTGCGCGCCTGCATGGGCGTGCCGCAGCGGCTGCAGAACTGGTGGTTGCGTTCCCAGTCGATGATCTGCAGCGCGCGTCCGGACAATGCCGCCAGCGTACTGTCGACCATGCCAAACAAATCGCGCAGGCCGAGCTGCGACCAGCCGGCGGGCAGCGGGTGTGCGTCATCGACTTCCGCGGCGTAACAATGCCGGTCGCCGAGCAGACCGAGGTAATGGCGGCGCACTGTGGCCACGCCATGCTCCTCCAGTGTGCAGCAGCACGGCAGCGCCGCGGACTCCGCATTGCTGACGAGAATCGACCCGCGCTGGAAGGCGAACCACAGCGCGGGGCTGTCCTGCGCTGCTGGTGGTGTGACTAGGGGGGTGTACTGGTCGGGCATGGTTTTTTTGCCTTGAGATACGCGAGTATATCCGGCAGGGATTGCTGAGGTTTTTCAGGGCGTGTCAGGCGGGAAAATTGGCGGGCGGCGCTGGAGCCAAGGCGGCGGTACTCACCGGACGAATCAAAATCCACAAAATAATATAATAAAATCAATAATTTACATTGATCTTCGCCGCCTTAATGCGGCCAATCGACTTATTTCGGAACGTCAAGACACG
>JAKFUJ010000069.1 GCA_021732805.1 Betaproteobacteria bacterium
GCGCTGCCGGCCACCGAAATGTTCCTGCGCGACAATCAGCACGACAGTGATTTCTCCGCCTTCATGTCGGTGTGGTTCTACGAGGAGCAGAAACATTCGCTGGTGCTGATCGATTATCTGCGGCGTTTCCGCCCTGAACTGGCGCCGACGCCGGAGGAACTGCACGCCGTGCGTTTCACTTTTGATCCGGCGCCGCCGCTGGAAACGCTGATGATGCATTTCTGCGGTGAAATCCGCCTGAACCACTGGTACCGCCGCGCCATGCAATGGCATACCGAGCCGGTGATCCGCCACATCTACAGGCTGATTTCGCGCGATGAAGCGCGTCACGGCGGCGCCTACCTGCAATACATGAAACGCGCGCTGAACACCGTCGGCGAATCCGCGCGCACGGCATTCGCCAAGGTCGGCGTGCTGATGGCCAGTTCCGGACGCAGCGGTAAACCGCTGCATCCGACCAGCCTCCACGTCAACAAGGCGCTGTTCCCGCAGGACACCGTACAGAGCAAGCTGCCGGATCCGGCGTGGCTGGAACGCTGGCTCGACGAACAGATCCGCTTTGACCGTGAATGGGAACAGAAAGTGGTCAAGGTCATACTGCACAACCTGTCACTGCTGTTCGGTCGCCCTTTCGAGTCGGTTAAAGATCTCAACCGTTTCCGCCGGGAAAGCGCCGCAGGCTGATCACTGCGTTTGTCGCCGCACACGGGCGCGGGTAGACTGCGCCCTCATGCATGACACCCCGGATTTTGAACAACGCATCTGCACGCCTGCCGATGTTGCCGCACGCGCCGCGCAATTATCCCGGCCATTGGTGTTTACCAACGGTGTATTCGACATCCTGCACCGCGGTCATGTCACCTATCTCGCACAGGCGCGCGCGTTGGGCGCCAGTCTGGTGGTCGCGCTGAACAGCGACGCTTCGGCGCGACGCCTGGGCAAGGGTGAAGACCGGCCGATCAATCCGCTGGCTGATCGTGCGGCCGTCATCGCCGCGCTGGCTTGCGTCGATCTGGTCACCTGGTTTGAAGCGGACACGCCGCTGGAACTGATCATCAACCTCAAACCCGGCGTGCTGGTCAAGGGCGGCGACTGGTTGCCCGACGCCATCGTCGGCGCCCGCGAGGTACAAAGCTGGGGCGGCGCTGTGCACTCGATCGCCTTCGCCCATCAGCGCTCAACTACGTCGCTGCTGGAACGGGTACGCAAGGCTGGTGCGCAGTAAGCAAACGCTCACTATAGCGGGTATTTCTATAACTAATTGATTTTATTGATATTTTTATGATTTTGGTATAGCGAAAACAGGGCAACTCCCAGCCTTGATTTCCGTCGCCGGAAAATCCCGCTGCAATTCCGTCAGCCGCGCCACCGTCACCGCATCGGGTTCGCGCACAAAAAACGCCACCTGCTTCAGGAGTTTTTCACGTCGAGTAACCGTTGCTGATCGCACGCCACGTTCGCGCAAGCGCTCCAGCTCGGCTTTCGCTGCATCCTCGTTTTTGAACAATCCGAGTGACACCGCATTGCGCCACGGTCCGGCATCGTTGACGACAAAAAACTCGGTTACGCCCAGCGCTTTCAACTCACCGACCTTGCGGTCCACTTCGCCCTTGGTCTTCACCGGAGGAATATGGACCCAGTAAGCATCGACATCCGTCACCCGGCGCTGCGTCACCGCAGCGGGCAGTGCCAGCGCGGCCACCACCGTATCGGCACGCGCCACTTCAGGGCCGGTGAACGGCCCCCATTCGACACAGGCCGCAGGCACGGCATTCGCTGCCGCGGCCGCAGATGTTGCAGATCCGGTACTCGCAACAGATTTGGACGCAGGGGTTACGGCAGAAACCGTCTCCACCGCAACCGGAACGATTTTCTCCGGACTGATCTGCAATGCCGCAATCTGCGCGGCAGCCTCGTCCGTTTCACCGGCAAGATAATGCCAGGCGAAAAATCCGAGATTGGCGAACAACAACACCAGCAGCAGCATTCTCATGGTTGACGGGCGCATCGTTGACTGTCTCTTTGCTGACTTCTTTTAACCGGCTTCTGGCTGCAGGGCCATCTGCAACAGCCCCTCCAGCACCAGATTATCCACGACCGTCATTTGCCGGCTAAGCCGTTGTTCGATCAGCGACGCACCGCCGCCCGACAACACCACCGGCGGCGGTGCGCCCGCAGTCTCCTCCAGATACTGCGCCATGCACTCAACGGCGCCGGCCAGCGCATTGACCGCGCCGCTGAATATCGCATCACCGGTATTGTCGGGGAAAAAACTGAATTTACCCTCACGCGCCGCGAGATTGGCGGTATCGCGGGCCAACGCATCACGCATCAATGTCGCGCCGGGCACGATACAGCCGCCAAGAAACACACCTTCGCTGCTCAGGGCATCCATGGTCATCGTGGTGCCGACGTTGACCACCACACAGGCCGCGCCAGTCAGATGCCAGGCGCCGATCAGCGCCGCCCAGCGGTCGGGACCCAGCGTCTCCGGCTTGGCATAACCGCTGCTGACGCCGCATTGATTGGCGGCGGCGGCCACCCATCGCGGCGGCGGCGCCTTGGCATTCAATGCCGCGACTAGCTGCTTGCGCGCAGCATCGCCTGCGACATTTGATATCACCGTTCTCTGCGCCAGCGGCAGCGCCGCGAAATCCTGCGCCAGTTCTGCCGCCCGCGCAGTCTCCATCCAGCCCTGGCGCACCCAGCCGCCGGACTCGCTGTATCCCCACTTGACGCGGGTGTTGCCGATATCGATGGCCAGTATGTTCATGCATCCACCACCGTCTGCAACGGGCGCAGGCTGACTTCACCGCTGTGATGACGCGTCACCCCGGCGCCGGTTTCCAGCAGCAGCGCGCCGTCATCAGCAACACCGCTGGCGCTTCCGCTGATCATGCGCCCATCCGGCAGCAGCAGAGCCACCGGCTGATCCTGGTGCGCGTGCAAGGACTGCCACTCATCGCGCAACGGCGCAAAACCATCCACGGCAAAGCGCTCCAGTACTGTATCAAGTTCAATCAGCAACAATGCCAGCAGCCGGTTGCGATCCACCGGCGCACCGGTTACAGCCTCCAGGTCGGCCACCGGCTGGTCAACTGCCGCCAGCACCCGCGCATCGGCGCGCACATTGATGCCGATGCCGATCACCGCCGCGCTCGGCCCCAGCACATCGCCCTGCATTTCAATCAGGATGCCGGCCAGTTTGCCCGCGGGCAGCACCGCGTCATTCGGCCACTTGAGTCGGGCATCGCGCGCACCGTTGGCACGCAGCACCCGCGCC
>JAKFUJ010000240.1 GCA_021732805.1 Betaproteobacteria bacterium
CCCGAAACACCACCGCTGCCGAGCTTCCCGCGCAAGGGCCGCATTACGTATGTGTTGACGCTGGGGCCTGATCACACACCGGTGGGCCGCACAGTGCAAACCTGGGATTTCGAAGGCGATCAATACAAGCTCGGCAGCCAGTCGGAAAGCACCGGCCTTCTGGAAGTGTTCCGGCCGCATCGTTTTCACTATCTCAGCCAGGGCACGCTGTCGGATCAGGGCTTGCGTCCCGAACGATTCCTCGCCAGCGTCAAGCGCGGCAGCCGCAGCGAGGAATCGCTGGCCGTGTTCAACTGGGAACAGGGCGAGGTGCGCCTCGGCCGTATGCCGCAACAAACCACGGTGGCATTGCCCGCAGGCAGCCAGGACATCATCAGTTTCATGTACCAGCTGGCTCTGGTGCGCCCTGCGCCCGGGCGCATCAGCATGCCGTTCACCCGCGGCCGGCAACTGGAAATCACCAGCTTCGATGTGTTGCCCGAGGAAACCATAGACACGCCGCTGGGCCGGCTGCGCGCCATGCCGGTGGTGCAGGTTCGCAAAAACGAAAGTGAAAGTCTGGCGGTGTGGCTGGCCACCGAATATCGCAACCTGCCCATCCGCATCCGCTTTTATGGCCGCGACGGCGAACTGACGGGCGAACAACTGGTCAACGCCATACAAGTCAGCGAGCAATGAAAACCGCAACCCCGGCTGCCATCCCCGAATCTCCCGCGCGCATGCCCAATGCGTTGCGTCTTGCCGATGCCGCGACCGCTTTGTCGCGGGTGTTGACTTTTACCTATCCCGCAGACGCCGTACTCAGTCGGTATTTTCGCGAACGTCACGCTCTCGGTCCCCAGGACCGCGCGTTCGTCGCCGAAGCGGTGTTCGGCGTATTGCGGCGCAAGGAATTGTTTGACCATGTGGCGCCGCAGGCCACGCCGCGGCAACTGGTGCTGCTGTGGCTGGCGCGCATCGCCGGCTTCAGCAGCCGCGAACTCACACCGCTGTGCAAGGCGGATGAAATACAGTGGCTCAATGCGACACGCGCACAGCCCACTGACATGCCGCTCAGCGTCGAGGCCGACCTGCCGCAATGGATCGTCGAACGATTGCAGACGCAACACGATGACGATTTCATCCGCAGGCTCGGCCGTGCACTGCAGGATCCGGCGCCGCTGGATCTGCGCGTCAACACGCTGCGCGGCGACCGCGACCAGGCGCTCACGCAATTGAACGCAAGCGGCTTCGAAGCCGGGCCGACACCGTACTCACCAATCGGCATTCGCGTCAAAGGCAAACCATCGATCAACCGCCATCCGCTGTTCACCTGTGGCGCCATAGAAGTGCAGGATGAGGGCAGCCAGTTGCTGGGTTACCTGCTGGCGCCGCGGCGCACCGATCTTGTCGTCGATTTCTGCGCCGGCGCCGGCAGCAAGACGCTGATGCTGGGTGCGCTGATGCACTCGCAGGGCCGCCTCTACGCCTTTGACGTTTCGCAAAAGCGTCTCGACAAACTGAAGCCGAGACTGAAACGCTCGGGGCTCTCCAACCTGCATCCGCTGGTCATCGCGCACGAGAACGATACCAAAGTCAAACGCCTCGCCGGAAAAATCGATCGCGTGCTGGTCGATGCACCGTGCAGCGGCCTCGGCACGCTGCGCCGCAACCCGGATCTGAAATACCGCCAGTCGCCGCAGGCCGTGACCGAACTGACCGCCAAACAGACGGCCATCCTCAAATCCGCGGCACGCCTGGTCAAACCCGGCGGACGCCTTGTTTATGCGACTTGCAGCCTGCTTGCCGAAGAGAACGAGGACATCATCGGCGCATTCCTCGACGCCCATCCCGGATTCAGGGCGCTTGATTGCGGCGAACTGCTGAGTCGCCATGAAATCAACCTGGGTAGCGCAGAACAATTCCAGTTATGGACGCATCTGCACAACACCGACGGTTTTTTTGCCGCAGCCATGGAGCGCAGCGGCGTCTGATCGCGATGCTAGAATTTCGCCGCAGATCCTCCTCTTAGACGCAAATCATGTCTCCATCCACCGAATTTCACGCCCTGCTGCTCAACCTCTGGGGCGATTTGCAAAGCGTCAGCATTCTCTGGCAAGTTGGCGTGCTCATCGCATGCGTGCTGACCGGATGGGGATTGTCGCGACGCTACAACAAGCGGGTGCACGGCCATGCTCCGATAGATGTCACGCAGGCGCTGGGCATCGGCGGCATGCAACGCCTGCTGTTTCCGCTGTCCTCGCTGGTGCTGGTGCTGGTAAGCAAAGCAGTGCTGCGGAACTGGCAAAACACGCACCTGCTCAATGTTGCGGCGGCACTGCTGCTGGCGCTGGCGCTGATCCGCATTCTGATTTATGTGCTGCGCCATACTTTTGCGCCCAGCGCGTGGCTGCGCGCCTCGGAACGCTGGATCAGCTGGCTGGCCTGGCTTGGCGCCGCCATTTACCTGACGGGGCTGTGGCCGCTGCTGCGCGACGCGCTGAATGACATCGGCTTCAGCGTGGGCAAACAGGATTTCACCCTGCTGCTGGTGCTGCAGGGTCTGCTGTCACTGGTGGCCACACTGGTGGTGACGCTGTGGCTGGGACGCTTGATCGAGTCGCGCCTGATGGGCGCCACCAGCCTGCAGATCAACCTGCGGGTCATGTTCTCGAAGCTGGCGCAGGTGCTGTTGCTGTTGATCGCGTTCCTGATCGCCCTGCCGGCGGTAGGCATCGATCTGACGGTGCTGTCGGTGTTTGGCGGCATGCTCGGCGTCGGCATCGGTTTCGGCCTGCAAAAAATCGCCGCCAACTACATCAGCGGCTTCATCATCCTGCTTGACCGCTCGGTCAGCCTCGGCGACCTGGTGACCATCGGTGAACACACCGGCACCCTGACCAAAATGACTGCGCGTTATGTCGTGCTGCGCACGCTCGGCGGGCTGGAGGCGATCATCCCCAACGAGAGCATCATCGCCACCACGGTGCTCAATCATTCATTCTCCGACCGCAAGGTGCGCGTTGGTCTGCCGATCCAGGTCGCCTATGCCACCGATCTCGATGCCGCCTTCGCCGTCATGATCGAGGCTGCGCGACAGCATTCGCGGGTACTCAAAGATCCGCAGCCCGGCACATTGATCATCGCGTTTGCCGACAGCGGCATCAATCTGGAACTCGGGGTCTGGGTCGAAGACGCCGATCAGGGTCTGGCCAGCCTGCGTTCGGACCTCTATATAGCGCTCTGGAGCGGCTTCAAGGCGCGCAATATCGAAATCCCGTTTCCGCAGCGCGAAAT
>JAKFUJ010000269.1 GCA_021732805.1 Betaproteobacteria bacterium
GTACAGGGCGATCACAGGCTTCCGCCGCTGGCGGGCGGCAGAGTTGAACGGATTGACTGCAAGGTTGGCGACGATGACCTGCAGGCGCGCATGGCCGTGGAGGCGCGGGGAGGGCAGATCGCAAGTTTCGCCCATTACAGCAAATGGCGGCCGCGCACCTGTTCTCTCGACATGCATCGCGACTCGCCGCAAACCAAATGGCGCCGGACTGCTGACGGCGCGACGCGGGTGCAGACACCCCACGGGTCATTTCTGATTCGCGTATTGGCCAGGGCCTTTGAGTTTGAATTTGTGGATGTCGAGCGCCGGCGGTTCTGCGGCATGGACGGCCATACCAACGGCACGATGATGATCAAACGGGATAGCGACAAAGCGGAGTGTTCGGTGACGGGGTTGCTGGATCGCGATGATTCCAGCCCGGAGTTGGCCGGCTCTCGAAATATATTCTTAAGTTATTGATTTTATTGATATTTTAATGGGCGCGCGAGCGGGCTAATCCTTGATCGACCTCAGTACGGGATGCGGTCCGCTGGATGATGCGGTATCCGTGTAAGTCTGCAGTGTGTTCCGTACTTCGGTACGCAGTCGTTCCGCCGACCAGTTCTTGGGCAGGAACAGATGGATGCCCGCCATGTTGGTGGCCCGCGTCAGCGTGGGCGTGTCATCGCCGCTCGAGGCCAGCATCCGCAGGGTGTTTGCATACAGCTTGCGCACCCGCGTCAGGAACTGGATGCCGCTCATCGCAGTCATGTTGTTGTCGCTGATTACCACGTCGATGCGCTGCCGCGCGAGGATTTCAAAGCCGTCATTGGCATTTGTTGCCGTGAGCACATAAAAACCGTCGGATGTGAACGTATCCGTCAACAGCTGCATTTCATGTTCGTTCTCAACCACCAGCAGCAGCGACACTGAATTATTGGTGATCTGTTTTTGCGTTTGCGGCAGGCGTTTTCCCTGGTTGAGGAGGAGCGTGCATTTTTCCGCCGGCTCGGGTCGGGAGAAATAGTAGCCCTGTATTTCGTCGCAGCCGTGAAAGCGCAGAAAGTTGAGCTGTCCTTCGGTCTCGACGCCTTCCGCCACCACCTTGAGCTTCAGGCTGTGTGCGAGGTTGATGATGGTGATGACGATGGCGGCGTCATCCGGGTCGCTGATCGCGTCGCGGATGAATTCACGGTCGATTTTCAGTTCGTCCAGCGGGAATCGTTTGAGATAGGCCAGGCTCGAGTACCCGGTTCCAAAATCGTCCACCGAGAGCTGTACGCCGAGGTGTTTCAGCCGATGCAGGGTTTCGACGGATTCTCGGGCGTCGCTCATCAGCAGGGATTCAGTGAGTTCGAGTTTGAGCAGTGCCGGATCGACGTTGTGCCTGCGCAAGCTTTGGCCCACCACTTCGGCGAGGTTTTTGACCTGGAACTGCCGCGCCGAAACATTGACGGCGACCGGGCGCACGGGCACGCCTTCCAGTCCCCACTGCTTGATCTGCGCGCACACGCTGTTCAGTATCCAGTCGCCTACGGGCACGATCAGGCCGGTTTCCTCGAGCACGGTGATGAATTCCGCCGGCGGCACCAGGCCTTCGCTGCTTTGCCAGCGCAGCAGCGCTTCGAATCCGGTGATGTTGCCGCCTGCAAGCTCGGCCTTGGGCTGGTAGTGCAGCATGAATTCGTTGCGCTCCAGTGCATCGTGCAGCTGTTCTTCAAGCTGCTGGCGCTGGGTCATCAGATCGTTCATCTGCGGCAGGAAAAACTGATAGCCGTTGCGGCCCTGCGCCTTGGCCTGGTACATCGCGGTGTCGGCATTTTTCAGCAGCGTGCCGGCTTCCTTGCCGTCGCTCGGATAGAGGGCGATGCCGATGCTTGCCGAAATATAGGCCTGGTGACCGTTGAGGTTGAACGGCGCAGAAAGCGTCTCGACAATTTTTTGCGCGACCACGCCGGCGTCCTCTGTTTTTGCGAGGTTTGACAGCATGACGACGAACTCGTCGCCGCTCAGCCGGCCGACGGTATCGCTGCTGCGTACGCAGGTTTGCATGCGCGCGGCGACCTGGCGCAGCAGTTCGTCGCCGGCGGCATGGCCGTAGGTGTCGTTGACGGCCTTGAAGCGGTCAAGGTCGACAAACAGCACGCTGGCCAGCCAGCCGTTGCGTTGTGCCTGCGCCAGCATCTGGTCCAGACGGTCGGTAAACAGGAAACGGTTCGGCAGGTTGGTAATGGTGTCGAAGCGCGCCAGGAAATTGAGTTTGTCTTCGGCCTGTTTACGCTGGATGAACTGCCCGATCTGGCTGCCGATCGAAACCGTGGTCTGCACCAGCGACTCATCCGGTTTGCGGATGTCGGATCCGAAAAATTCCATGATGCCGACCACATCGCCGCCGATCTGGATGGGAAAGGCATAGGCGCTGTCCCATCCGAGCTTGACCGCGCTGGGCCGGCGCCGGAACGGTTTGTTATCGCGCAGGTTGGAAAACCAGGTAGCCTTTTTTTCAATCCATGTGCGGCGCAGGAAGCGGCCAGGGTGGTCATTTTCTGCGGTCAGCCAGTTTTCGCGGTCTGCGGGATCAAATTCGGGTTCGGTTTTGCACCAGTATTCGGCACGAAGGAGCTGTTGGGTTTTTTCTTCCAGTGACCAGCGTGCGCCGTAGGCCCATTGCATCGCTTCGCAGATGGTGTGGATGATCCGGGGCATGGCCTCGGCAACGGTCGTGGATTCGGCAAGTACCTGGGTCACCGTATACGACATGGCGCGGCGGGTGGCGGCATTTTTTTCTTCGGTGATGTCACGGCTGATGCCGACAGTACCGATGATTTCTCCGTCGGCGGTGCGTAACGGCACTTTTCGCGTGGAGCCCCAGCGGATTGTGGCCGGTTCGCCGTCTTTGTGCTCGATCATCAGTTTGTGTTCGAAACTCTGCAACGGCATCCCGGTGCGGACGATGTCGCGGTCCTGACCGGCGAAGATTTCTGCCAGTTTCGGCCGGAAGAAGTCGTTGACGGTCTTGCCGGAAATATCCGCGTCCTGCGTACCCCGGGCATTCAGCCAGCTGCGGTTGGCGATCATGAAAATCCCGTTCTTGTCTTTGGCGTATATGTGATCGGGAATGGTGTCGATGATGGTGCGCAGCAACGCGCGTTCGCGGACGATCATTTCTTCGGCTTGTTTGCGTTCGGTGATGTCCTCAATGATCCTGATGTGATACTGCGGATTGCCCGACGCATCGCGCACCAGCGACACTGTGCGGTTGCCCCATAACACCGAGCCATCCT
>JAKFUJ010000075.1 GCA_021732805.1 Betaproteobacteria bacterium
CCGTTTCGCCGTTAATTCCTTGAACTCCGCCGTGCAGTCCATTTTCGGTATCTTGAACATCGCTTCTCCTTCCAGTCAGTTGAGTTTATACCCACCTCCTGGAAGACGAAATTTCGGGGGAAGCTCACTTTCCTGACCATAGACAACAGGCAGCGGTTCCGCATCAACAGCAACTGCAGCAACCATCAGGCAGTGGTGGCCTATGCTCGATTACCGGTTATGTGCTCGACGTGCAGGGTAAACGTGTGGCGGTGTTCATGGTCAGCCATGCCAACGCGTTCCATGCGCAGGCAGCACAGGTTGGGTTAGCAGGGTACATAACCGCGACAGCAGCGCTTGCTGCGGCAAACAAAACGTCGCCGGCCATTGCGTCCAACGTAGAACGTGTCCCGGTTATCCGGCTTTTGTTGCTCATTTACAACAGTTTTGTAAATTAATCTCTTTAAAAACAATTACTTATAAATATTCTTGGCAAAACCGCCCCATCCAAACCCAAATGTGAAGTTTTTCTTAAGTATATGGTGTCAACTCATTGTTTTATATAACATACTCAAGGCGTCTTCAATCGGTGTAGCCATGTCTCGAATTGCTCCTGGAGAAAGGAAAAAAATGAAATCGCTATTCGGTAATCTCATTGCAGCCGGATTTATCGGGGTAGTCACATTATTCAGTTTGCCTGCCGCAGCACAGGACGCCGGTTTTTACATCGGCGGCGCTTTCGGTCAGACCAGGGTCGATAATGACCCTGCACCCTTTACTGCGCTGGGTGCGGTCGTCACCGGCAACGACGAGAAGAACTCCATGTTCCAGTTCTTTGGCGGCTACCAGATCAACAAGAATCTGGGCGTTGAAGTTGCCTATGTTGACCTCGGTGCATTTGGCGTCTCCGGAACTATCGGCGGCTTGCCTTTTTCTGCATTTGGCGACGTGACCGGATTTTCCGTATCAGGCGTTGCTACCCTGCCGGTCAGCGAAAAATTCAGTTTCTATGGCACTCTCGGCGCGTTTTATTCAAAGGTCAAAGCCCAAGCCGCCGTGGCTGCTGTAGCTGGCGCAGCAAAAGACGGCGAAACCGACGTGACTGCCGGTGTCGGCTTGAAATATGCACTGACAAAAAACATGGCGGCTCGCCTGGGCGTCACTCACTACGGCCTTGGTGATAATGGCGATGCGCTGGCGTACTCCCTGGGCCTGCAATACAAGTTCTGACAACACGCTGTTGATTCAAAAAGAAATGCCGGGGACTCCGGCTTTTCTTTTTTGTGTTCCGGGAGTTTCACTATCCCGCCAGATCACATGGTCAACATACAGGACATCCACCAATGACCTTGTTGAATACCAAGGTTATCGACGCGCCGGCTGGAACAACATCGTATCAGCGTCCCCGCTGTGTGATCGCCATGCCGTGTCGGCTCAGCCAGAACCGCGACAGCACCTGAACGGTTCCTGCGACAGCCAGCGCCCACGCAAACGCCTGTCCGATACCGGTAACAGGCAAGGCCCAGGCCAGCACTGCGCAGAACGTGCTGAATGAATAAAACCCCAGCACCATGCCGCGCAGCAGCTGGATGGTTGCCGCAGGACCGGCGCCGCGGTGTGTGAACGGTGCGAGTACGGTACCCATCACCGGAAACATCGCAAACACGCCGCTGAGTTCAGGCCCCAGGCTGGCCGCAAAGTGCGTGACCAGCAGCACCAGCAAAGCGCCCAGGCCCATGCGCAGCAGCATGTCGTTGGCGGGTTTTGACGGTGGTTTTGCCGACATTGACAGCACCGGATAAAGGCGCGGCGCCAGCCACAAGCCTGCCAGCACGACAATGCCCGCAACCAGCAGTGTGGCATTCCACAGACCCAGCACAACTACAGCCGTAGCATAGCCGACGTAGGCCAGCAACAGGCTCAACGGCCATGAATAACGCGTGGCTGCCCACGCATAAGCCAGGCCGAAAGCAAGTATGGCCAGCACAGCCAACAGCGTACCGACTGCCGCCTGCGCCGCGAAAGCCGGACCTTGTTCCAGCGCAATAAACCACAGGATCGGCCCTGCAACCACTGGAAACGCCGAAAGCCAGCCGGCTACGCCCGGCCCCCAGCGCCGGCCGGCAAACGTAACCAGTGCGATCAGTGCAGGCACCACAGCCAGCTTGAGGGCAAGCACGGTGTCCATGTTCAGCCTTCAGCTTGCCAAAATTCGCGGCACGCGAATTGCCGATCCGTAGTGGCTGCTGCATGCACGGAAAATAAAATGTTCAATTAAAAATCTTGGCTGCTTATTGTCGAGGCAACGACGGATTACAACCCAAGCTTCGCCCACAAAGCATCCACCCTCTGTTTCACGTCGTCACTCATCGCAATCGGTGTGCCCCATTCGCGATCGGTTTCCGCAGGCCACTTGTTGGTGGCATCTATGCCCATTTTTGAACCGAGTCCGCTCACCGGACTGGCGAAATCGAGATAATCGATCGGCGTCGCATCGGCGATCAGCGTGTCGCGCCGCGGATCGACGCGGGTGGTCAGCGCCCACAGTACTTCCTTCCAGTCGCGCACATTGATGTCGTCATCGGTGACGATGATGAACTTGGTGTACATGAACTGGCGCAGAAAACTCCAGATGCCGAACATCACGCGTTTGGCATGGCCCGGATACTGTTTTTTCATGCTGACGCAGGCGATGCGGTACGAGCAACCCTCGGGCGGCAGGTAGAAATCGACGATTTCCGGAAACTGTTTGACCAGCAGCGGCACGAACACTTCGTTCAGCGCTTCGCCCAGCACCGCCGGTTCATCCGGCGGTTTGCCGGTGTAGGTCGAGTGATAAATCGGATTCGAGCGCATGGTGATGCGCTCGACGGTGAACACCGGAAAGCGTTCCTGTTCGTTGTAATACCCGGTATGGTCGCCGAAAGGCCCTTCCATCGCGGTTTCACCGGGATGAATAAAACCTTCGAGCACGATTTCGGTACGCGCCGGCACTTTCAGATCATGACTCAGACATTTTGTAATTTCTGTTTTTTCACCGCGCAGCAGACCGGCGAACTGGTATTCGGACAGCGAATCCGGCACCGGCGTCACCGCACCGAGCATGGTCGCCGGATCGGCGCCCAGTGCCACCGCCACCGAAAACGGTTCGCGCGGATGTGCGAGGCAGTGATCGCGATAATCGAGCGCGCCGCCGCGTTGCGCCAGCCAGCGCATGATCAGCTTGTTACGTCCGATCACCTGTTGCCGGTAAATGCCGAGGTTTTGCCGCGAC
>JAKFUJ010000177.1 GCA_021732805.1 Betaproteobacteria bacterium
GTCCGGCCAGCAGCTCTACCTGATCTTCGTGCTGGCGCTGGCCTTCATCTATCTGGTGCTGGCGGCGCAGTTCGAGAGTTTCCGCGGGCCGCTGGTGATCATGCTGACGGTGCCGCTGGCGGTGACCGGCGCACTGCTGGTGATGAAACTGACCGGCGGCACGCTGAATGTGTACAGCCAGATCGGACTGGTGATGCTGATCGGGCTGATCACCAAGAACGGCATCCTGATCGTCGAATTCACCAACCAGTTGCGCGATCAGGGGCGCGAAAAAATCGAGGCGCTGGTCGAGGCCAGTTCATTGCGCCTGCGGCCGATCCTGATGACCACGCTGGCCACCGTGCTCGGCGCGGTGCCGCTGGCCGTTGCCAGCGGCGCGGGGGCCGAGTCGCGCTCCGCCATCGGCTGGGTGATCGTCGGCGGCATGAGCGTCGGCACTTTGTTCACGTTGTTTGTGATTCCTGTGGCGTATACCTTTATTGTCAGTGACCGCAAGGTGGTGATCGAGGGTGCGGTTGCTGCAGCAACGCCGGTGGAGTCGCCGGCCCGTAGCTGAGCATCAGCCGGGTGCCGCGCGCAACGCGCGATCCAGCCAGCCTTTGCCGCTGACCTGCTCGACGAACCACTTCAAGGCTTTGCCGCGGTGAGCCGTGCGCCAGGCGAGGTAGAGCATCTGGCTGACCTTGGCTTCCTCGGTGCGGCGGATCACCAGTTCACCTTTGGCGGCCACCACGGTGGCCAGGCACTGCGGCAGGTAACCCACGCCCAGGCCCATGACCTGCGCCTGCAGTTTGGAGGCGGTGTCGGACACCGTCAGCGTTTCCTGCCCTGATAGCAATCCGGTGGTGCGCGGCGGCAAGTTGCGCGAACTGTCGGCGACGCTGATCGCGCGATGGGCAAGGATGTCGTCACGAGTCAGCGGTTCGGCGGCGCTGGCCAGCGGATGTGATGGCGCAATCGCAAACACCCAGTCGATTTCGCCCAGCACGCGGGTCTGATAGCCGCCGCCGGCCGGGCCGTCGCCCGAGGCGCCGATGGCGAGATCGGCGCGTCCGGACACCAGCGCATCCCAGCAGCCGCCGAGTACTTCGGTGGAAAAACGCAGCCGGGTGCTGGTGGCCTGTGCATGGAAATCGCGCGCCATGTCGAGCATCACTGTGGATGGAATGATGCCGTCGCAGGCGATGCGCAAATCTGCTTCCCAGCCTGTGGCGACGCGTTTGACACGCGCCTCAAGATCGCCTGCGGCGCGCAGCAGGTGACGGCCTTCGTTCAGCAGTTCGTGTCCGGCAGCGGTCAGTTTTGCGCGATGGCCGCGGCGGTCGAACAACAGCACGTCCAGATCTTCCTCGAGTTTTTGCACGCTGTAGGTGATCGCCGAGGGCACGTGATGCAGTTCATGCGCTGCGGCGGCGAAGCTGCCCTTGCGCTCGATGGCATCGATTACCAGTAATGCGTCGAGGGAAAGTCTCATCTTCGGCCCGGTCCTGATGTTGTTAAATAATTAATTCTCAATTATTAATATAACATATTGTTTTTAAATATAAATATAGTTCATAAAATTTGACTGACATGGTCAAATAGTTCCGCTATCCAGTGTCGATCGGTACTCCCAGAATGCGTTTCATGCAACACCTGATCAACGCAATCGAACAAGGAGGCAACATGCTGACCCTGCGCAAAAGTGAAGACCGTGGCCATGCCAATCACGGCTGGCTGGATTCGTACCACAGCTTTTCGTTCGCCGGTTACCAGGACCCGCAGCACATGGGTTATGGCCCGCTGCGCGTCATCAACGAAGACCGCGTGCAGGCCGGCTCGGGCTTCGGCACGCACGGCCATCGCGACATGGAAATCATCAGCTACGTGCTGGAAGGCGGGCTGGGCCATGAAGATTCGATGGGCAACGGTTCGACCATCGTGCCCGGCGACGTGCAGCGCATGAGTGCCGGCACGGGCGTGCGCCATTCCGAATTCAACCACGACAAATCCGGAACGACGCATTTCCTGCAGATCTGGATCGAGCCGAAATTCACCGGCATCAAGCCGTCGTACGAGCAGAAGCATTTTTCTGCCGAAGAGAAACGCGGACGCCTGCGCCTGATCGTTTCCCCCGACGGGCGCGACGGTTCGGTGAGCATGAACCAGGACGCGTTCCTCTACGCCGGGCTGTTTGACGGCAGCGAGCGCGGTGAACTGCGGATTGCCGCCGGTCGCCGGACTTATGTCCACGTCGCCCGCGGACAGATCACCGTCAACGGGCAGGCGCTGGGCGCGGGTGACGCGCTGAAAACCGGCGCCGGCTTGTTGACGCTGGAAAACGGAAAAGCAGCCGAAGTGCTGGTGTTCGACCTGCCGTAACAAAGTGCAAAACATTTAATTTGACTGATTTAATTTGAAATGAATGGAGAACTGACATGAGCAAAGTAGCAGTGGTTTATCACAGCGGGTATGGCCATACGGCTGCAGTGGCGACAGCGGTCGCACGCGGCGCGGCGGGTATTGCCGGTATCGAAGCGCAACTGATTTCGGTGACCGACATCGACAAGCACTGGCAGGATCTGGATGCCGCCGATGCCATCATTTTCGGCGCGCCGACCTACATGGGCAGCGTGTCCGCGCCGTTCAAGGCGTTCATGGATGCGAGTTCCAAGGTCTGGTTCACACAGGGCTGGAAGGACAAGATTGCCGCCGGATTCACGCATTCCGGTAGCCAGGGTGGTGACAAGTACAACTCGATCACCCAGCTGTTCACGCTGGCGATGCAACACGGCATGATCTGGACCGGGCTGGGCCTTTTGCCTGGCAACAACTCAAGCAAGGGCAGCATCGACGATCTCAACCGGCTGGGCAGTTCCACCGGTTCGCTGACACAATCGAATACGGATCAGGGCGCGGAAGCGATATCGCAGAGCGACTTGAAAACCGCGGAGCATCTGGGCCGGCGGGTGGCGCTGATTGCGCTGCAGTTTGCCGGTGAACGGGTTGCAGTCCCGGCGTAACTGCTGCAGGAGCAAGACATGAGCCGTTTCCCGGCATTGTTTGTTTCGCATGGCGCGCCGACACTGGCGCTGGAACCCGGCCCGACGCGCGGCTTTCTTGCGCAACTCGGCGCCGGGCTTGGGCGGCCGAAGGCAATACTCGTGATGTCGGCGCACTGGGAAACGCAACGACCTGCAGTCAGCAATGTGTCACAACCGGAAACCATTCATGATTTCAGCGGGTTCCCGGAGGCGCTTTATCAAATGCAA
>JAKFUJ010000029.1 GCA_021732805.1 Betaproteobacteria bacterium
TGTGCGTGGCGCAACGCGGAAATCGCGCCGGGCTTGAGATAGGTGAGATTGACGCCAAAATTCTTCAACCCGAACACGTCACCCAGCGGATGCTTGATGCGCCCCGCCACCCGCGCGGCGAACGGTTCGGGGTAATTGCTCTGTTTTGCTTTCTGCGGCGCATTCGTCGCTGGAATGGCAACCGGGTGTTTGATTACAGTCATCGTAAACTCCGGGATGGATTACCTAAACTATTGTTTTAATTGTGTTTTTTATACTTTATCGGGGCGGACTGCATATGCTGCAGCGTCGCTCGCGCACAGGCCTCGGCATCACTCGCCGCCACGTGATACGACTTGCCCGGCAGCACCAGCAGTTTTGAATGCGGGATTTGTTTCTGCCAGTCCCGCGTGCGCTCCACGGCGCCGAGTCCGCTTTCCTGGGTGGTGATGACCAAAGTCGGACAGCGGATGTTCGGCAGATCGGCACTGATGTCGGCATAGTTGATGCCGCGATTGAATCCGATCAGTGACGGCACCGCAGCGCGGCCCATGAACCGCGTCCACCATTCCACACCCTCCGCAGGAAAATGTTCACCGAGACGGCCGTCCATGGTGCGCCGCGCCCAGTGTTCAGCGCCTTTGGTTTCGTACTCATCCATTAACGCGGGAATCTGTTCGGCTCCGGGGCGTTTCGCCTGCGGGGTGCCGATCACCGTCAGCGATTGCACGCGATCCGGCCGTCGCGCCGCGAAGACACGGGCGACGGTGCCGCCGATTTTTGCCGCGACCAGATGGAAGCGTTCGATGTTCAGACTGTCCAGCAGCCGGCAGTAATCGTCGATCAGTTTGTCGAACGTCCATTCGTATGCGCGCGGCATCGGCGTCGATTGCCCGTAGCCGCGCATGTCCGGCCGCAGCACACGGTAGTGCCGCGCCAGCACCGGCACCCACGCGTACCACGACAGGCTGCTCTCGGCATTGCCGTGAAGCATCAGCACGGTTTCGGGTTTTGTCCACGGATCGGTGAAATCATCCAACTGATAGAACAGTTCACAGTCGGGCAGCTTGATGGTCGGCATCGCGGGTATCCGCAAACACTCAGGTGCGTGCCGCCAGCAGATGCATCAGCCGGTCCGGGTTGGCGGATGTTGCAAAATTGCGCACTTCGTCCAGCAACCCGCCAACTTGCGCTTCGGTAAACCGTTTGCGCATCTCCTGCCGAAAGCGGCTGACGTGGTCTTGCAGCGTGAACGGGCGCGAGGCGCTGCCCTTGGGCGCTTCGATGAACAACTCATGCACCTTGCCCGACTGCAGCGTCAGCGTGATTTTGGCGCCGACCGATTGTTCGGTGCTGACGCGCTCGGCATCGGCATCCGGCACGCATTCGACGCGCTGCGAAATCGCCATTACTTTCGGGTCAGCGAGTGCGCCTTCAAAATCGTCGATGTTCAGTGTGAAGCCGGGCTGGATCTGTTTGCCCTGCGCCAGCACCATTGCCATGCAGAACGGCAGGCTCATCTGCGCCGCCTGGATGTCTTTGGGTGCGTTGACGGTCAGCCGGCCCTGGATGATTTTGGGAATGCCGACGCGGATCGCCTTGATGTCGTCAATGGTCAGTTGATGTTGGTGACACAGCGCCGCCGTGGCCTCGACGGCGGCCAGCACGCGCGCACTGCAGGCGTGGGGCTTGATCGCGGTTTCGAGCAGCCGCCAGTGCGTGCCGATGCCGGCAAGGCCCTTGTCGAAATCATGACCGTCGGCATAAGCCCGGGCAAAACCGTCGCGGCCTTCGAGGATGTCGGTCGGTCCGGAAAAGCCGGCATCCGCCAGTAGCGCCGCATGCACGCCTACACCTGCCGCATGCGCGGCGTGGATGCGCTTGACCGTCGAACCGGAGTGGTAAAACTGGGTCAGGCCGCCGCTGAACGAAGCGACCAGGCCGATGGTTTCGGCGATGCGCGTGGCGCGATCCTTGCCGCTGAACAGCAGGCTGGCAGCGGCAGTCGCGGCACCGAAACCGCCGCAGGTGGCCGTACTTTGGAAGCCGCGCCTGAAATGCGAAGGCTGGATCGACAGCCCGATGCGGATCATGTTTTCGTAACCGGCGGCAATCGCGGCAAGAATTCTGTCGCCGCGCAGGTGCCGCGCCTCGCCGATGGCCAATGCCGCCGAGATCACGATGCAGCCGGGATGCAGCATCGAACCGACATGCACGTCGTCGGCATCAATGCTGCCTGAATAAGTGGCGTTGACGAATGCGGCGCGTTCCGGATCGGTACGGTCCGTCGAGAACAACACCGTCGCCTGCGCATTGCCGCCCGCCTCGCGCACGAGATTGACGGCCCACGCGCTCCACGGCATGCGCTGTCCCAATGAGGCCACACGCAGATAATCCAGCATGAAAACAGTCAGATGCTCCCGGACCGTCTCCGGCAAGGCCGCGTACGTCAGCTCTGCGGCAAATCCGGCGAATTGCCGGGTCACTGCGTCCGGCGTGGCGGTGTCAGGCATGGTCAGTTGCCCTTGATGCCTGCCTTGGCAATCACTGCACCCCATTTGTCGTAATCCGCCTTGTGATACGCGGCCAGCGCCGCCGGTGTGCCACCGGAGGGTTCCGCGCCGTCGGGCGCCAGGGCTTTTTTAATGTCGTCGGTGGCGAGCACCCTGTTGCCCGACGCGTTGAGTTTGTCGACGATGGCTGCCGGCAAGCCAGCCGGCCCGTAAAGTCCCCACCACTGGCTGGATTCAAACCCTTGCAGCGTCTCGGCCACGGTCGGCAATCCGGGCGCAATCGCGATGCGTTTGGCACTGGTCACCGCCAGCGCTTTCAGGCGGCCGGCGCGCACTTGCGCGGACACGCTGGGGTAGGCGGCAAACAGCACCGAAACATTGCCGGCGACGGTGTCGATGGTCGCCGGCGCGGCGCCTTTGTACGGCACATGCAGCATTTTGACGCCGGCGCGCTGCGCGAACAGTTCGCCGGTCAGATGACTCAGCGTGCCGGCGCCGTTGGAAGCATAGGCCAGCGCTTCGGACTTCGTCTTCGCGATCGTCATCAGATCCCTGACGGTTTTCGCCGGGACCGAGGGATGTACGGTCAGCACGTTCGGTGCGTCGCCGATTTTGACAATGGATGTGAAGCTCTTCAGTACGTCGTAGGGCTCTTTGGCGCCGAGGTGCGGATTGATCGACAGCACGCTGGAGGATGCGAAGAGCAGGCTGTAGCCGTCGGCCGGGGAACGCACGATATTGTC
>JAKFUJ010000401.1 GCA_021732805.1 Betaproteobacteria bacterium
GGTGCGCGCAAAGTCTATTTCGCATCAGCGGCGCCGCCGGTGCGTTATGCCAATGTCTATGGCATCGACATGCCGACACGTGATGAACTGATTGCCAGCAATCGCACCGATGATGAAATAGCCCGTGAAATCGGCTGCGACGCGCTGATCTATCAGGAACTCGATGCGCTGATCGGCGACGTACGCAGTGTCAATCCGGCAGTGACCAATTTCGAGGCATCCTGTTTCAGCGGCCATTACATCACTGGCGATGTAACGCAGGCTTATCTGGATGGCGTCGAGACGCAGCGTCGTGACAGCGCCAAAGAAGAGGCGGCGACCGCGGCGACGCAACTTGACCTCGGGCTGGAACTCGTCGACTAGGCGGTTTATTCCCCATGTATCAGCCTGCCGCGTTCCGTGAGGAGCGCATCGATGTGATGCATGGGTTGATACGCGATCACCCGCTGGCTGTGTTGGTGACCAATACAGGCGGCAGTCTCGAAGCCAATCATCTGCCGTTGTTGATCGAACCTTTGTCGTCACCCCACGGTACGTTGCGTGGCCACGTCGCCCGTGCCAATCCGCTGTGGCGTCAGTCACATGACGGTGAAGTGCTGGCGATTTTCCAGGGGCCGCAGGTGTATGTGACACCGTCGTGGTATCCGGAAAAGCAGGCCACCGGCAAGGTGGTGCCGACCTGGAACTATGTGGTGGTGCATGTGCACGGGCCGTTGATCATCCACGATGACCGCGACTGGCTGCGGGATCTGGTGTCGTGCCTGACCAGCCAGCAGGAAGCCGGTCGGCCGCAGCCGTGGGGCGTAGCTGATGCGCCGGCGGATTACATCGAACGCATGCTGGGCGCCATCGTCGGCATCGAAATCCCGGTTACCCGACTCGAAGGCAAATGGAAGGTCAGCCAAAACAGATCGGAATCGGATCGTGCCGGCGTCGTTGCCGGTCTTGCGCAGCAGGCGGATCCACAGGCGCGGGCTTTGGCCGGGCTGGTAGCCGAAGTGACAGCGAATAAGCGCCCGGTTTGACGACTCCCGCGGCACTGCTGTAGTCTCCCGGTTGCGCCGATTTGAAAGACAGCTTGCGGGCGCGTTAAAAATGCCGCTAAAGCGACGGAACAACCCGGTCCGCGCTAGCTGGCCGGGTTTTTTATTGGATGGAGCACGATCATGAAAAACGGATTCACCACGACTATCCTGCATTCCGATCTGGAAGCGCCAATCGAGCATTTTTCGGTGCTCAAACCGATGCATACGGCGGTTGCGTTCGGCTATCCGGATGCGCGCGACCTGGTGAAGGTGTTCAAGGGCGAAATGGCCGGCTACGCTTATGGCCGGCAGGGCAATCCCACTACGGCTGCGCTGGAATCCAAAATCAGCAAGATGGAGGACGGCATTGCGACGGCCTGCTTTTCCACGGGCATGGCCGCCATTGCCTCGGCGTTCGTCGCGCTGCTGCGCGGTGGCGACCATGTGGTATCAAGCTCGTTTCTGTTCGGCAACACCAACAGCCTGTTCGGAACCCTGGATCAATTCGGTTGCGAGATCAGCTACGTAGACGCCACCCGCGTCGAGAACGTGGAAAAGGCGCTGCGGCCGAATACCAAAATGGTGTTTGTCGAAACCATTGCCAATCCGCGGACCCAGGTTGCCGACCTGGCGCGTATCGGTGAATTGTGCGCCCGCCGCGGGTTGATCTATTTTGTCGACAATACGATGACTTCGCCTTATCTGTTCCGGCCGAAACAGGTTCAGGCCAGCCTGGTGATCAACTCGCTGACCAAATACATCGGCGGCCATGGCAATGCGCTGGGCGGCGCGGTGACCGATACCGGCCTGTTCGACTGGAAATCATTCCCGAACATCTATGACAACTACAAGAATGCCAAGCCTGAAAACTGGGGCATTCTGCAGATCCGCAAAAAGGGGCTGCGCGATGTCGGCGCCACACTGTCTGCTGAAGCAGCGCACCGGCTGGCGATGGGCGCCGAGACACTGGCGCTGCGCATGGAGCGGGCTGCGGGCAATTGCCTGCAGCTGGCCCGACTGCTCGCCAAACATTCCAAGGTCACCAAAGTCTATTACCCCGGGCTTGAAGATCATCCGCAGCATCGTCTCGCCGGCGAGTTGTTCAGGAATTACGGCGCGCTGATGAGCATCGAACTGGCCGACAGCATCGACTGCCTGGATTTTCTCAACCGTCTGCAGCTGGTGATTTCATCCAGTCATCTCGGCGACAACCGGACGCTGGCGATACCGGTTGCACAAACGATCTACTGGGAGATGGGGTCCGAGCGGCGGGCAGAGATGGGCATTGCGGACTCGCTGATCCGGTTGTCGATCGGCATCGAGGACGCTGATGACCTGATTGCGGATTTCACGCAGGCGCTGGCCTGATCCGACCGCCTCGGGCTGCTAGAGCAGGACGGCCGAACAGCCCTCAGCGTCGCAGCGCAGATAACCGCCGCGTTCGTACCAGTCGTTAAGCACCCAGCGCTCGCAGGTATGGCCATCAAACTGGTGGACATGCCGTGCCGGTCGGTGGGTGTGGCCGTGGATCAGGCGCGGGTAATCGTGTTGCCGCAGCAGAGCTTCCACCGCGGCCGGCGCCACATCCATGATGGTTTCGGTTTTTTGCTGCTTGCTGGCTTCGCTTTGCGCGCGCAAGCCGAGCATTTGTTCGCGCCGCGTTGCCAGAGGCTGCGCCAGAAAACGTGCCTGATTGCCCGGATCGCGGGCATAGATCCGAAAGCGCTGGTAATCGACATCGTCGGTACACAACGTATCGCCATGGGCCAGCAGTGTTGTGGTGCCATGAAGATCAACCAGCAACGGATCGTCGACCAGTGTCGCGCCACAGCGTGCGGCGAAAGTCGCGCTGATCAGCACATCGCGGTTGCCCTGCATCAGGAACACGCGAGTGCCGCGACCGGAAAGGTCGTTCAGTGCCGCAGCAGTTTGCGCACCCAGCGCGTCGGTATCGTCATCGCCAACCCAGTATTCAAACAGGTCGCCGAGGATGTACAGCGCCGCCGCCTGCGGCGCGATGCCGGTGGTGAAGGAAAGGAATTGCGCCGTGATCTGCGGTCGTTCGTCCGCCAGATGCAGGTCGGAAATGAGCAGGGTGTGCATCGAGGCGGGAGGGAACTTAAAGCGTGAGCGGGTGAAAAGTGAACGAGTGAACGAGTAACCCCATCATCCCCCTTCCTCCGTTTCACGGGGGAGGGC
>JAKFUJ010000260.1 GCA_021732805.1 Betaproteobacteria bacterium
TGCGCGAGCGCGTGGGGAGCGTAGCGACCAAGCGCACACGCGTGCAAGCCTTTGATTTTATGTGGGTTGAAAAATCGATCATGCCAAGTTGAAGCGATGTTCTGGAGTTTTTCAACACCCTGCTAACGCAGCAAACCCCGCTTCGTCCGCAACAGTTGCCTATTCGACCGTCACCGACTTGGCAAGATTGCGCGGCTTGTCGACGTCGGTGCCCCGGCGCAATGCCGTGTGGTAGGCCAGCAACTGCAGTGGCACCGTATGCAGAATCGGCGACAGCAAGCCGGCATGGTCAGGCATCTGGATCACCTGTACGCCCTCGCTGGCGGTGATACGGGTATCCTGATCAGCCAGTACATACAGTTCGCCGCCGCGGGCACGCACTTCCTGCAGATTGGATTTGAGTTTTTCCAGCAGCGCGTCTTTCGGCGCGACGGCGACCACCGGCATGTTGCGATCCACCAGCGCCAGCGGGCCGTGCTTCAGTTCGCCGGCGGCATAAGCCTCGGCATGGATGTACGAAATTTCCTTCAGCTTCAGCGCACCTTCCATCGCAATCGGATAATGAATGCCGCGGCCGAGGAACAGCATGTGCTCCTTGTCGGCAAATACCGCGGCCCACTGTGCAATCTGCGGCTCGATCTGCAACACATGGGTCAGTGCCGCCGGCAGGTGGCGCAACGCCTGCAGCAGTTCCGCTTCGCGTTGCGGGGTCAGCCTGCCGCGCTGCCGCGCCAGCGCCATGGTCAGCAACACCAGCGCCGCCAACTGGGTGGTGAATGCCTTGGTCGATGCCACGCCGATTTCGGGCCCGGCGCGTGTCAGAAAACGCAGGCTTGATGCGCGCACCAACGCCGATTCCGGCGCATTACAGATCGTCAGACTGTAGTGCTGGCCGCGGGCTTTGGCATGCTGCAACGCCGCCAATGTGTCTGCAGTCTCGCCGGACTGTGAAATCGTCACGATCAGCGTATCGGGGTCATGCACCGCTTCGCGGTAGCGGAATTCGCTGGCGATCTCGACATTGCACGGCAATCCGGCCACGGCTTCGACCCAGTAGCGGGCGACCATGCCCGCGTGATAGCTGGTACCGCAGGCAAGTATAGTTAAACTATTGATTTTATTGAATATTTTATCTGCGTCTGCACCGAACAACTGCGGCATCACGGCATGCGCATTGGTCACCAGTTCCAGCGTATTGGCAACGGCCATCGGCTGCTCGAAAATTTCTTTTTGCATGTAGTGCTGGTACGGGCCGAGTTCGACGGCGGCGGCGCTGAGTTCGGTAATCTGTTCCTCGCGCGCAACCTCATGGCCTTCGGCATCAACGATGCGGATGCGCTCGCGCGACAGTTCCGCGCAATCGCCTTCCTCCAGATAGATCACGCGCTGGGTGACCTGCACCAATGCCGAGGCGTCGGATGCGGCGAAATTTTCGTTGTTACCCAACCCCAGCAACAGCGGTGCGCCCATGCGCGCAACAACCAGACGCTGACTGTCCGCTTCATCGACCACTGCGATCGCGTATGCGCCGAGCAGTTCGCGCAAGCAACGCCGTACTGCTTCGAACAGGTCGTCACATTGTTTGCGATGGCTATGCACCAGATGGGCGATGACTTCGGTATCGGTATCGGACACAAATTGATAACCCTGTCCGCGCAGCCGTTCGCGGATGTCTTCATGGTTTTCGATGATGCCGTTATGCACCACTGAGATTCCGCCCGAGACATGCGGGTGGGCATTTTTTTCCGACGGCGCGCCATGCGTCGCCCAGCGCGTATGGGCAATGCCGATCATTCCGCTGACTCCGTCCGCCTGCGCCAGCCGCTCCAGTTCGGCAACGCGTCCGGTGCTGCGCAAGCGGCGCAAGCCGCCATTGATCACGGCGATGCCGGCGGAATCATAACCACGGTATTCGAGCCGCTTCAGACCTTCAATCAGGATCGGAACGACATTACGCGCCGCGATGGCGCCGACGATGCCGCACATGGGCTAGCGCTGCTCCGTCATGATTTGCGTTTGGCCGGCTTGCGCGGGCGCTGCCAGGCGGCACGATGTTCCTGAACCCGCGGATTGATGATCAGGCCGCCGGCAGGGGTATCTTTCCATACCGTTGTGCCGGCCCCCACGGTTGTCCCCCGCGCCACGGTGACCGGCGCCACCAGTTGCACATCGGAACCGATATGCACATCGTCTTCGATCACGGTGCGGTGTTTGGCAGCACCATCGTAATTGCAGGTGATGGTGCCGGCGCCGATGTTGACATTGCGCCCGACGCTGCTGTCGCCGACATAAGACAGGTGATTGGCCTTGGACCCATCGCCAATGATGCTGGCCTTGATTTCGACAAAATTGCCGACATGCACTTCCGCGGCAAGCTGCGTTCCCGGACGAATCCGGGCATAGGGGCCAATGCGGCACTGCGCGCCGATCTCTGCGCCATCGATATGGGAAAACGGTTCGATGCGGGTGCCGGCTCCGATATTCGTGTTTTTCAGCACGCAATGCGCGCCAATGCTGGCGCCATCACCAAGCACAATGTCCCCTTCAAACACGCAGTTGACATCGATATGCACGTCTTTACCACAGTGCATGGCGCCGCGCAGGTCAAAGCGCAAGGGGTCGACCAATGTCACGCCGGCATCCAGCAGTTGCGCAGCCTGCTGCCATTGCAATGCGCGTTCCAGTTGTGCCAGTTGCGCGCGGCTGTTGACGCCGAGGATTTCGCCGGCGTCGGCTGCAACACCGGCAACCGGCACCTTGTCCCTGACCGCGAGCGCGATCAAGTCGGTCAGGTAGTACTCTTTTTGCGCATTTTTATTGCCGAGCAACGGCAGCCATTTGGCCAAACGCACAGTGGGCAGGGCCATGATGCCGGTGTTGATTGTGCGGATACGCCGTTGTGCGGCTGTTGCATCCTTCTGCTCAACAATACCGGTGACAGCGCCGGATTTGCTGCGCAGAATACGCCCATAACCCGTTGGATCATCAAGCTCCGCGGTCAGTACTGCAAGACCTTTTCCGGCAGCCTTCAGCAGCGCCTGCAATGTTTCCGCTCGCACCAGCGGCACATCACCGTACAACACCAGCGTCAGCGGCGCTTTGGTCAATTGCGGCAAGGCCTGCTGCAGGGCATGACCCGTGCCCAGTTGCGGCGATTGCAGTGCATACACCAGATCATCACCAGCAAGAGCCGCCCTGACACGGTCGCCCCCA
>JAKFUJ010000414.1 GCA_021732805.1 Betaproteobacteria bacterium
ACGCCGCGCACAACTACGAACTGTTCGGCCAGCGTTCCTGGATGGTGGCGTTTCTGGTGTTTTGCGCGGCGTTGCAGCCGGAACATGCGCCGATGGCGCTGAGTGCGGCGACACTGGCGGCGCTGATCACCTTGCCGGGCCCGGTGTTCAGCGTCGCCGGCAATGAATTGGCGATCCGCTTCGGCCGGAGTCGCATCATTTTCCTGTTCATGACGCTGTCGGGCGTGATCGCCTGTTTGATTGGCTACGCCGCGGCGTGGCCGTGGTACATCGTGGTGGTGCTGATGATGGTGCATTACGCCGCGATAGTCGGCGATTCCGCTGCGCTGACCGCCGGCGCAGTCGCCAGCGCGCCGCCGGAAATGCGCGGCGCGATGATGGCGGTGTATTCCTTCCTCGGTTTCAGCGCTGCGTTTATCGCGCCGCTGGTGTTCGGCGTGACGCTGGACCTGGCCGGCGGCAATCAGAGTACTGCCGCATGGGGACTGGCATTTGCCAGCATCGGCATCTTCGGCGTGTTGGCGCCGGTGGCGAGGTGGTGGTATGCGCGGCAGACATGAAATCCGGAATGGTCAGGAATTCCTGACAATCCCGTCGCAGTGTCTGGCCCGGCGAGTCTGTTTATTGCGGTTCGATACCCGCAGCTTTGACGATTTTGCCGTACTTGACGAGGTCCTCCTTCAGAAACTGCACGAACGCTTCGGGAGTGCTGTCATGCGGCTCGATGTTGAACTGGGCAAGGGCCTTGCGCGCTTCAGGAAGATGAATGGCATCGCGTGTGGCCTCGTAGAGCCGGTTAAGGATCGGCTTCGGCAGGCGCGCCGGACCGTATAAGCCATACCAGCTCATGGCCTCGTAACCCTTGAGGCCGCTTTCGCTGACCGTCGGGACATCGGGCAACTCGCCGGAGCGTTTATTGCCGGTATAAGCCAGAGCACGCAGCCTGCCGGTTTTTACATGGGGAATCGACGCCGGGCCGGACGCGAACATCAGCGCCACCTGCCCTCCAATGACATCAATGACCGCCGGACCGCCGCCCTTGTACGGCACGTGCGTGATTTTCACACCCGCCATCAAATTGAACATCTCGCCGGCGAGATGAGTCAGATTGCCGACCCCGGCCGACGCGTATGAGAGTTTGCCCGGCGCCGCCCGGGCAAGCTCGATGAGCTGAGGAATCGTTCGCGCCGGCAACGTCGGCGTGACGATGACGACCAGTCCCCCGGTATTCACGAAACGGGTGATCGGAGTGAAATCGGCGAAAGTGTCGTAGGGCAGCTTGCGATAGATATGCGGATTGATGGTGTGTCCGCTTGATGTCATCAGCAGCGTATGCCCGTCGGGCGTTGCGCGCGCCACGATACTGCTGGCGAGTATGCCGTTGGCGCCCGCGCGATTATCGGCCACGATTTGCTGGCCCAGAATGGCGTCCAATCGTGCTGCAAGCAGGCGTCCAACCGCGTCCGGCCCGCTGCCCGGTGTCGACGGTATGATCAGCCGGATCGGGCGATCCGGGTATGCGCCGTTGGCCGGACCGCCGAGGGCCGCGAAAAGCATTAAAACAATCGAATGCCTGATCATTTTGTTCTCCGCAGGATTACCAAACAGCGTTGTGTCACCCACGTTGCGGATAATACGTGCCTCGCCCCAATGCCACCAGTCCGCCTTTTTCGTCCAGCACATCGATATCCACGACAGCCAGGGTTTTCCCGGTGCGGCGAACGCGCGCGGTTGCGGTCAGCATATCGCCCACCGCGGGCTTGAGATAGTCGATGCGCAGATTGATCGTGGGCACGCCCCCGCCCAGCATCATGCCGATCGCAAAATCCCCGGTGACGTCAATCAGCGAAGCAATCGAACCGCCGTGGAATTGCCGGGTGCCGACGCGCCGTTCCAGCCCCGGATGCAGCGGCATGCGCAGGCTGAGCGTGGTCTTTTCGTAGTCGATTTCAAGCACCTCGAGTTTGAGGGTGCTCATAAACGGCGAGGCGGCGAACAGCGCCGCGAGCCGGGCTGAATCGAGCCGCTGTGGAGACGGGTCATTCATGGCTGCACCACCAGTTTTCCGAATACCTCGCGCTTTTCGAGCAGGTCGAAGGCCTGGTTTATTTCTTCCAGTGAGAATGTGCGGTCGATAATCGGCTTCAGTTCACCGCCGCCCACCAGTTCGAAGAGGCGCTGGATGTCCTCGCGCATCCAGCCGTTGGAGCCGAGCACCTGCAATTCAAAAGTCCAGATGTAGCGGATGTCTTCCCTGGGATCGAAGCCCGCGGTCGCGCCGCAGGTGAGCAGCCTCCCCTGTCGATGAAGAATGCGCAGCGACGGCACCCAGGTTTCACCGCCGGTAAAATTGACCACGACATCGACACCCTGGGTAAATTGCCGGCGATGCGGCTTCCCGAATTTTCCGAACACCCAGTCGGTGATTTTGTGCCTGGAGTAATCGAGCAGATGATCGGCGCCCAGCGCTTTCAGCCGTTCGAGCTTGGACGTATTCGACGCACAAGCGATGATTTCGCAGCCGGCAAGTCTCGCCAGTTGGACACAGCAGCTGCCGACGCCGCCGGATGCGCCGAGAATCAATACTTTCTCTCCCTGCTTTACGCGTCCGATGGTGTACATCATGCGCAGCGCCGTACCGTAGGCGACCGGCAGGCATGCGGCGTCCCGGTAAGAAATGTTCTCCGGCAACCGGACCAGATGATGCGTCGGCACTTTGCACAGCTCGGCGAGTCCGCCGTGCCACATTTCACCGATCAGGCCGCCGTTGTTGACCCGGTCAACAGGATCAATCAGCACGCGTTCACCGATTTTCCAGTCGCGCACGGTTGCGCCGACGGCTGCGATTTCCCCGGCAAAATCAATGCCCATGATGCAGGGCATCGGTACTTTGATGCCGGGCATGCCGCGCCGCGTGAACAGATCGTGGTAGTTGAGGGAGGTCGCACGCACGCGCACTACAACGTCGTCGGGACCCGGTGTCGGGTCCGGGAATCCCGATTCAATCTTGATCGAGCCGGTGCCGCCATGTTCGTAAATGACTGCTGCTTTCATGCGGGTTGTTCCCTCATCACGCGTCCCGTCGTATGGAACTGCGGAGAATATCCTCGACCGGTGTTTCAGTGTTCAGAAAAATGAATGGCGGCGCCGCAGGCCTGTTCGGGGCCTATCCAGACACCGCCGTCGGGACTGTCGTGCAACTTGATACCGCT
>JAKFUJ010000182.1 GCA_021732805.1 Betaproteobacteria bacterium
GGGGCTTCGGGTACTCCGCGTTGATGGCGCGGCGTCGACTGGGTGATTTTTTCGGTGTAGGCGATGGCCAGCGCGGAAACCACGAACGTCAGGTGGATCATGGTCTGCCAGAGCAGGGTTTTTTCATCGTACTGTGCGGCGTTGATGAACGACTTCAGCAGATGAATCGATGAAATGCCGATAATCGCCGTGGCCAGCTTTACTTTCAGCACGCCGGCATTGACGTGCGACAGCCACTCCGGCTGATCCGGATGTTTTTCCAGTTCCAGCCGCGACACGAAGGTTTCCCAGCCGCCGACGATGACCATCACCAGCAGGTTGGAGATCATCACCACGTCGATCAGGCCGAGTACGATCAGCATGATCTCGGTGTCGGTGACGTCCTTGACCGAAATCAGTTGCAGCAGGTGGAACAGTTCCGACCAGAACTGCCAGACGTAAATGGCCTGTGCCGCGATCAGGCCGATATACAGGGGGGCCTGCAGCCAGCGGCTCATGAAAATCCAGCGCGGCAACGGGCCGAGTGTGGTGGCTAGGGGTTTCGGGTTTTCCATGAACGGTTGTTCCAAAAAAGTGGCTATTGTCTACGCTCCGCATGACATTGCAAGCAATGCGCAGGCGCTATAAAATAGTTAATAAAATCAATTACTTATGTGTTGATGATTCTACTGGCGGGTCATGATCACGATTTTGCCCGCCACTTTGCGGTCGCGCACTGCGCGCAACGCATCCAGGTATTGCGCCAGCGGATAGGCGGCCATCACATGCGGTTTGATTTTGCCTGCCGCATACCAGTCGAACAATGTATGTTGCACGCGCTGTACTTTTTCCGGCTGGCGGTCGCGATAGGCGCTGTACTGCAATCCGAGCAACGCAATGTTTTTCACCAGCAAGAGTCCGGCTTTGACTTCGGGGATACGGCCTTCGGCAAAACCGACCACGATCAGCCGTCCTGACCAGGCGATCACGCGCAGGCTGGCATCAAACACATCACCGCCCACCGGATCGACAATGATGTCGATGCCGCGTTTGCCGACTGCCGCCAGCACCTGATCACGGAAGGCATCGCGCAGGTTCGGCACATCGGTGCGCACCACATGGTCAGCGCCGTTGTGTTTCGCCAGCGCGGCTTTTTCGGCGCTGCCGACGCTGGCGACCACCGTGGCGCCCAGTGCCTTCGCGACCTGGATGGTGGCGATGCCGACGCCGCCGGCGGCGCCGTTGATGAGCACGGTTTCCCCCGGCTGGTACTGCCCGCGTTCGACCAGCGCAAAATGCGCCGTCGGATAGGCGATACCCATTGCCGCAGCATCGGCGTAACTCATCGCCTCCGGCATCGGATAACAGGTCTGCTGCTTGACCACGCATTTTTGCGCGTAGCCGCCGTATTCGTTTTGCGCGGCGACACGGTCGCCCGGCTTGCAGGTGGTGACACCGTCGCCGACCGCGGCGACTACGCCGGCCATGTCCTTGCCCGGGCTGAACGGGCGTTTCGGCAATATCTGGTAAGTGCCGCCGATCACCAGCAGGTCGGGAAAATTGACGCTGGCGGCGTGGACATCGACCAGCACTTCGCCCGGTCCTGGAGCGGGATCAGGCGTTTCTTCAAGCAACAGATTTTCCAGCGGTCCGTGTTCTTTGACGATCAGGGCTTGCAAAAGGTTTGCTCCGTATTGCTTCGGTAAATGATCGTCTTTTTCCCCTCATCCCCGACCCTTCCCCCGAGAAGGGAAGGGAGGAGGTTGAAAAATGGTTTTCAACCATTTTTGGAAATCGACCGAGGGGCGATTGTAGCCTGTGCATCGCCTGCAGGCAGGTCGGGACGTGGACGCAGACAAAAAAAGGGACGGCTGCAGCCGCCCCCTTGTGCGAAATGCGAAAACTGCGTTGTCAGGCTTCCGGCCCTGCGTATTTCCCGGCAGTCTCGGGAAACAGGTTTTTCACAATCTTGAACTTGGTTACGTCCACTGTGCCGTCCATGTGCAGATACATGGTGGCGTCGCGGTAGAGTTTCTCGATGCCGAACTCGAGCATCGTGCCATTGCCGCCATGCAGTTCCACGGCATGTTTGCACACTTCCAGTACGGCTTCCGATGCGTAGAGTTTGACCATGTTGCACAGGACTTCCGCTTCCGGGTTGTTTTCGTCGACCGCGCGCGAGGCTTCACGCAACAATCCGCGCACTGCGCAAATTTTGGTGGCCATTTCGGCGAGCCTGATCGCGGTGGCCTGATGCTTGATCAGAATCTTGCCGCCCTGCACATATTCCTGGACATATTTGGAGGTTTCTTCGAACGCGCGCACCGCAACGCCGATGTTTTTTGAGCCTTGAATGATTTTTCCGGGGCGGAAGTAAATGCCCGCCTTGGACAGCGCGGTATTTTCCACCAGCAAGTGGTCCTCCG
This sequence comes from Betaproteobacteria bacterium, assembly GCA_021732805.1. Lineage (GTDB taxonomy): Bacteria > Pseudomonadota > Gammaproteobacteria > Burkholderiales > SG8-41. Next base: position 2,406 of record JAKFUJ010000182.1, read on the forward strand.
GCACTTCCATGTCCTCAAACGAAATTTCGCCGTTGTTCATGTAGCGACCACCCAGCGTTTCGTTGCAGCGCTGCACCGTCAGGCCCGGCGTATCGCGCGGCACCAGGAAGCTGGAGGTTCCCTGCAGCATGCCGACCTTGGTATTGGTGTTGGCGTAGATGACATAAAGGCTGGCGTCATAGGCGTTGGTAATGAACTGCTTGCGGCCGTTGATCACCCAGCGATCACCTTTCCTGACCGCTTTCGTCTGCATCGCCGCCTCGGGCACGTTATAGGGCAGCCAGCGGTCAGACGCGCCGCGCGGCTCGGTCAGGCAATGCGAAAGGGTGAATGACGGATCCTTGACCACACGCGGAAACCAGTACTCCTGCAGATGGCGGGGCGCAACGTTGCGCAGCAATACCGATACCTTCCATATCTGCACCATTTTTTCCGCAAGGCCGCAATCGCCGCGCGAGATTTCCTCGGAGATGACGGCGAAGGTCTGCACTTCGGTTTTCGGATCCAGCGGGGTGCCGCCGAATTCTTCCGGGATACCCAGCGTGCGGATGCCGATCTTGTCGGCGACCTGAAGAATTTCAGGTGGCAGCCGTTCCTCCGGCGTCATGTTCCATTCGCGCTGCCAGTTCTTGCGCGTGAACGGGATGACGTGTTCGTTGGCAAATTTGCGTGCCACGTCACGCATCATCCGCGTCTCTTCGGAGAGACCGCGTTCAACCATGCTGTCGAGTATTGTCATGCTGCCGATCCTCGATGGGTTTTACGATATGGCCAAAGTCTGGCGTCTGGCA
>JAKFUJ010000180.1 GCA_021732805.1 Betaproteobacteria bacterium
AACCGCAGCAGACCGCATATTCGGCGAGCTGCTAAAAATGTCCATTATTACCTGAAAATATGTTTAAATTCAATTAGTTAAGATATAAGATCACCTGACAAGCTGGTTGATCTCGATAATCTGCAACAGGATCGCAAGCACGATCAGCAGCACGATCCCGCCCATCACCAGGATCATCGCCGGTTCAAGCAGGGTCAAAAACACGGCGAGGCGCCGCTCCAGCGCCTGATTTTCGAGCTGGGCTGCACGATCCAGCATGTTTGCCAGTCTCCCGCTCGCCTCGCCGCTGGCAACCAGATGCATCAGCAACGGCGGAAACACCCGTGTTTCGCCCAGCGCCCGCGCCAGGCTCGCGCCTTCGCGCACCCGGCCGATCGCCTGCTCGACGGCTTTGCGCATTTCCAGATTGCTCATCACCCGTGCGCCGGAGATAAGCGCACCCAGCAGCGGCACGCCGCCCCTGACCAGGATGGCCAGCGTACTGGCAAAACGGGAAGTATTCATGCCGCGGATCAACGCACCCAGCCACGGCATGTGCAGCAAAAAGGCGTGCCAGCGGTGTCTCAGGCTGTCGCGGCGCAATGCCAGACGAGCAGCCGCAGCAATACAGATCATGATCAGCACGATATACGGCCAGGTCAGGCGCAGGAAATCGCTCAGCCCGATCAAACCGCGGGTCAACAATGGAAGAGTCTGCCGCGATTGCTGGAACACCTGCACCACTTGCGGCACCACGTAAATCAACAACCCGGCGACTATCGTTACCGCAACCACAGTGACCAGTATTGGATAAATCAGCGCCAGACTGATTTTTTGCCGTAATGCCTGGCTTGCATCCAGATAATCCGCCAGGTGCTGCAGCACCGTCGGCAGCGCGCCTGATTACTCACCGCCTTGCACCAGCGCCCGGTAAAAATCCGGGAAACTCCTGTCATAAACCCCCAGGGCCACTGCGAGAGAACTGCCGGCTGTCAGCTCGGTTTTGACGCCGCCGAGTATTTCCCGGGTCAGCGGCTCAGAAGCCTGCTCGATCAGTGCATTCAGCGATTGCTCGATCGTCAGCCCGGATTCGAGCAATGTCGCCAACTGCCGTGTCACCAGATTAAGTTCTGTCGCAGACAGTCGCTTCGCCCATGCCTGACGCGCACGCTAGCGCGCGCGCACCGGGTTGATCACCGAAGGCAGCAGCCCCTGCGCCCGCAACTGGTTGCGTGCCTGACGCGCGGTATCGGCCTGGACGACACCGGATACTGTGCGGCCATCCGTATCCAGCGCCTGGTATTGAAAGGCTTCCATGGTGGCAGCGGGATTTCCCGCTAGAGCCTGTTATGAACTTGCAAAACGATCATTGTTTTTCCCTCATCCCCACCCTTCTCCCGAGGGGAGAAGGGCTTTCCCCCTCTCCCTCAGGGACAAGGGAACACTTGGAGCGACGCAAAGGATCGGAATGAGGGAGAATCATAAATAATTGATTCAAATAAAAAATTTAAGTCCATAACAGGCGCTAGTCGCGCGTAACGCGCACGATCTCTTCCAAGCTGACCACGCCCTGACCGGCCCAGCGCATGCCGTCATCGCGCAGCGGGCGCATGCCGCTGGACAACGCGTGTTCGCGCAGCATCTGCTCCGAGGCGCGGTCATGGATCAGGCGGCGAAAATCATCATCAACGGCCAGCAATTCGTAAATACCGGTTCGCCCGCGATAGCCCGAACCAGCGCAGGCATCGCAGCCTTTTGCCGAATAAAGAATGCCGTCCACGGGCGCCAACCCCAACGCTTTTAGTTGCGCTGCGTCCGCCGCAAAAGGCGCACGGCATTCCGGACACAGCTTGCGCACCAGCCGCTGCGCCCCGATCCCGATCAGGCTCGAAGCCAGCAAAAAAGGTTCAACACCCATATCGACCAGCCGGGTCACAGCGCTGACCGCATCATTGGTATGCAGCGTGGCAAACACCAGATGCCCGGTTAGACTGGCCTGCACGGCAATTTGCGCGGTCTCCAGATCGCGGATTTCACCGATCATCACCACGTCGGGATCCTGGCGCAGGATGGTGCGCAGCGCGCGCGCAAAACTCATGTCGATCCGCGTGTTGACCTGGGTCTGGCTGATGCCGTCGAGATCATATTCAATCGGGTCCTCGACGGTCATGATGTTGAGCGCTGCGGCATCAAGCCGGGACAACGCGGCATACAGCGTGGTGGTTTTGCCCGACCCTGTCGGGCCGGTGACCAGCACGATGCCGTGGGGCTCACGGATCAGCCGATCCATTTGAGTGAGGGTCATTTCATCCATGCCCAGGCGCGTCAGATCGAGCCGTCCGGTCTGCTTGTCGAGCAGGCGCAACACCACCCGTTCGCCGTGTCCTGTCGGTATCGTGGAAACCCGCACGTCCACCGGTTTCCCCGCCACCCGCAGCGTGATACGGCCGTCCTGCGGCAGGCGTTTTTCCGCAATATCGAGCTGCGCCATGATTTTCACCCTTGAAACTATGGCGGCATGCAATGCACGCGCGGGTTCGATCAGGTCGCGCAGCGTGCCGTCGATGCGCAGCCGCACCACCGACCGCGTTTCAAAAGGTTCGATATGGATGTCGGAAGCTTCTTCGCGCAGCGCCTGGGTCAGCAGCGCGTTGATCAGGCGGATGACCGGCGCGTCATCCTGACTCTCGAGCAAATCTTCAATCCTCGGAATTTCCTGCAGCAAACGCGAGAGATCAAGATCCTGGGCCAGTTCGCCAGCCAGCGCCGCAGCACCCGAATCAGAACTGTTGTAAACAGCCGCCAGTATTTCGTCGAACTCTTCGTCCCCGACATGATGCGCATTGAGCCGCACACCCATCACCCGTCGCAATTCGGCAAGTGCAGTCGCCAGCGCACCCTGCCGAACTGCCACCCTGGCGCCTGACTTGTCCATGCCAGTCACTACCACACCGTTAGTCTTGGCAAATGCGTAGGGAATGGCAGCCACCGGCTTGCTCCTTGCGGCAAGCCTGCTACGGCTGCGCTGTTCCTGCCGCGGGGTTCGGCTGCGTTCGCGGCGGCAGGCTGGGCGGCTCGCTGTCGGGAAGAATCACGCTGGGCGCGGGTTTTACCCTGCCCTGCTCGCCCAGGATATAGTCATAACGCCCGCCGGTAACTGCGTCGGCGTTTTTGCTGTCGCGCACTACAGTCGGGCGCAGAAACACC
>JAKFUJ010000124.1 GCA_021732805.1 Betaproteobacteria bacterium
TTTCAATCGCGCCGTAGCCGCCGTATTGATGATCAGCGGCGCAGCACTGATTCTGAAGTGATGTGATGTTTGATTTGAGCCTGTTCCAGCTGTTGTCGATCGCCGCGGTGACTTTCCTTGCCTTTGTCGTGCGCGGCATGTCGGGCTTTGGCGCCGGATTGATTGCAGTGCCGCTGCTCGCTTTCGTGATTCCGTTGCAGCTCGCGGTACCGTTGTTCAGCCTGCTGGTATTTGTGCTGTTCGTGATTCTGACCATACGCGACCGGCAGCAAGTGGTGTGGTCCGAGTTGCGGCTGCTGGTGCCGCCGACCATCATTGGTGCTCTGGCCGGATTGTGGCTGTTTGCCATCCTTGACAACCGCATGCTGGTGATCATGCTCGGCACGTTTCTGGTGTGTTATGCCTGTTACATGCTGGCGGTCAGCGTGCTTGGATTGCCGCAATTACGCTGTTCCCGGCGCTGGGCAGTGCCGGCCGGGTTTTTCGGCAGCTTTTTCGACACCCTGTTCGGCGGCGGCGGGGGCACACTGGTGGTGATTTACATCAATGCCCGAGGCATTGGGCGCGCGGGATTTCGCGCGACGGTTGCTGCGCTGTGGTTTACCGAAATGATTGCCCGCATCGGCGGCTATGCCTGGGCGGGGTTTTACGACGCTAAGGTGCTGTTGCTGTTTGTCGTGCTGCTGCCGTTGGTGTGGCTGGGCACGGTGGTCGGTGAACGCATGGGCGACCGCGTTGACAGCGAAACCTTCGCGATAATACTGGCGGTGATGCTGCTCGCCAGCGGCATCAGCCTGCTGGCGAAATAACGGCGGAAGGTGGCTTAGCGCAAAAGTGCGCTGCGCAGGAGAAGGGTGGTTTGGCGCGAAGGTGCGTCGCGCCTGCGGATCAGCGCAGGAAAATGACCACAGGGAATACGGCAACCGCCAACACCAGAACCAGCCATTCCAGCCGGTTACGTTTCAGCCAGCCGGTGAAATGCAGAATCAGTACGATCGCTGCGATGACATAAAACGCGTAAAACGCCATTTGCTGCCCCCCTGATAATTGCGGTGTGGAGGATAACCGAATTCAGCGAGAGTAGCCATCCGACCATGCAGTCGCGCAGTTCCGGCTCTGAAACAGTCAGTCCGGCAAATGGTGATTTGGCGACAATTTTTGTAATTGGCTTTTGGCGCAGTGGTTTCGCAAGTGACGAAGATTACTGTCGGCATCGGTAACCCCGGTCGCTGGTCCATGAGATGTTTGAAAATTTTGATCAGGCTTGGCAGGGCCGACTCGACCCGGGCAGCAGGGTTGGATGACTAAAATTAGCTAACTAATTGTTTTTAAGCAACATTCAGGATTTCCGACCACAGTACGCCTGGCGTTTAGGCTTTTCAGTCCAATTGTTTGCAGGGGATTTCTCGTGATAACTCGCGAATGTGTTGTCAACACCATGATTGACAGAGCAAAATGACCGCTATTGGGCGGACAACTCGGTCCAGCGGTGAATTGGCAGGGGGGTAATCAGTGGCACGTATCGCGGTGTTCAATCAGAAGGGCGGAGTCGGCAAAACAACGACCACGCTGAATCTTGCGGGGCTGCTGTCGCGGCGCGGAAGTGATCCACTGGTCATCGATCTGGATCCGCAGGGCCACCTGACCAGTGTCTGCGGCATTTCGGTGCCGCGTGCCGATGCCAGCCTTTATGGGCTCTATGCGCATGGTGTGCCGCTGGCAACGCTGACCTGCGCCACACGCAACGGCTGGAAACTGGTGCCGTCGCACATCGAATTGTCAAAAGTCGACAGCCAGTTCGGCAAAGGCCCGGCTGTCCTCGGAAAACTGGCGGCTGCGCTGGATCGGGAGCCGGCGGAGCGGCCGGTGTTGATGGATGCCTGCCCGATGCTGGGTGTGCTGTCTCTGGCCAGCGTATTTGCCGCTGACGGCGTGATCATTCCGATTTCAACGGACTATCTGGCGATGAAGGGCGCGGTGCAGATGGAGCGCACGCTGAAAGCGCTGGAGCAGGTGCTGAAACGGCGTGTGCCGCGGCGTTACCTTCTTACCCGCTTTGATCCGCGGCGCCGGATGTCCACGGATATCGAACGCCAGTTGCGCGAGCGTTATGGTGACGAAGTCTGTGCCACGCGTATTGCCGAAAATGTCAGCCTCGCCGAGAGTCCGGCATCGCATCAGGATGTATTCGAACATGCGCCGGCGAGCCGGGGCGCGCGGCATTACGCCGAGTTGATGGACGAGTTGCTGGCTTGCGGATTTATCCGCCTTGCCGAGTGCGAAGCCAAACCGGTGATGCGTATCGCGCCGCAGGGGGCGCGTACTGCACTGGCCATGACCCAGGAATCGCAGGCCCGGCGCGGAGTGGCGGCGAGTCTTAAACTGGTGCAGTCGCGCCACGCCGGCACCTGAGCCGGTTGTCGGTGCCCGCCGGGAAATTTCCGGCTATCGTGATTCTTCCTGCTTGCTGATCAGCGAGATCATGCTTTCAAGATCGACACCGTCTCCGCGGAAATCGGGGGTCAGGGTGTTGCATTCAAGGATTTCGCAGTGCTGGTAAATCTGGCGTATCCGGGTTTCGGCGCCGGACTGGTCGCGGGCCTGCACCACGAGGTTTTCCACCACCATGCCGCCGCGGGTCTTGATCCTGAAACCGAACTTGGTCATCTCGGTCATGCGCGCTCCCGTTGCATGTAACTTGGGGCTGTTGGCAAACCCTAGGGCCTGTTAACAATTACTTCATGAGTGCGACGGAGGCGATTTGGCCGCAGGGCTAGGAGCGGCGAGCGCGGTTTGCCCAGTGGCAAATAAGCGAAGGCGCGACAACGCCCTGGGGCCAAATCGTCCCGTCCCTGCGGGTTGTGGTCAAAATCGCCACTGCCTGCGTTACTTGCCTTGCCCATATTCTCGATATGGGCCACGGCAAGTGCCTTGTCATTGACGATTTTGACCACAACGCATCTCATGAAGTAATTGTTAACAGGCCCTAGTGTTCTCTTTTTGGTCGGCGTGGTCAATCATTGATTGCGTTGCCGCAAATCTGAAGCAGCCTTTTGCCTGAACATCGACTGTCACAGACTGGCGCGGTCAGTTTGGGTATAGTACGGATTATGGGGGGCGTAATGTTCGCCGTTTGACCAGCGGCATGAACAT
>JAKFUJ010000349.1 GCA_021732805.1 Betaproteobacteria bacterium
AAATCTGCGCACGCTGAAGGTGGTGCCGGGACTCTTTACAGCACCCCCTTGAGGGGTGTCCGGGAACCGGCTCCCGCGTTATAAATCACGCAGATGAAATCTGCGCACGCTGAAGGTGGTGCCGGGACTCTTTACAGCACCCCCTTGAGGGGTGTCCGGGAACCGGCTCCCGCGTTATAAATCACGCAGATGAAATCTGCGCACGCTGAAGGTGGTGCCGGGAGCCGGAATCGAACCGGCACGCCTTGCGGCGCGGGATTTTGAGTCCCGTGCGTCTACCAATTCCGCCATCCCGGCACGGGGGACGGCGATTATCCCTTAAACATCCTGAGCCCGGCAACCGCGCTATGCATCAGGCACTTATATAATCCGCGCGATGCAACTGGATGATTTTGACTATGAACTGCCGGCGGAGCTGATTGCGCAGGCGCCGGCTGCCGTGCGCAGCGCCAGCCGGCTGCTGCATCTCAACGGTGTGACCGGCGAACTGCACGATCGGCAATTCCCCGACATCCTCGAGCTGCTGCAGCCGGGCGATCTGCTGGTGCTCAACGACACCAAGGTCATCAAGGCGCGCCTGCCCGGACGCAAGGCCTCGGGCGGGCGTATCGAGGTGCTGATCGAGCGTGTGCTGAATGCCCATGAAGTCCAGGCCCAGGTGCGCGCCAGCAAGGCGCCGCAGCCCGGAAGCACGCTGTATCTCGACGGCGGCGTGGAAGTTAGCGTGTCAGGACGTGACGATGATCTGTGGCGGCTGCGTTTTGCCGGCGATGAAGATGTCTGGACTTTGATCGAGCGCCACGGTGCGGTGCCGCTGCCGCCGTACATCACCCATGTGCCCGATACGGCTGACGAGACGCGTTACCAGACTGTCTATGCAAAAAATCCCGGTGCAGTGGCGGCGCCGACTGCCGGTCTGCATTTTGACGAGGCCATGCTCGATGCCTTGCGCGAGCGCGGTGTCGGCGTCGCGTATCTGACATTGCATGTCGGCGCCGGCACGTTTCAGCCGGTGCGGGTGAGGGAACTGGCTGAACACCGCATGCACAGCGAATGGTATGAACTGCCGCAGGCGACGGTGGATGCCTTGCACGCGACCCGCGCCGCCGGTGGAAGGGTGGTCGCCGTCGGCACTACCAGCCTGCGCGCGCTGGAATCCGCTGCGGCGAATGGGGAACCGGTGGCGGGTCATGCCGAGACCACGCTGTTCGTATTGCCCGGTTACCGCTTTCGCATCGTTGACCGGCTGATCACCAATTTCCATCTGTCGCGTTCAACGCTCCTGATGCTGGTGTCGGCGTTCGGCGGCATCGACCATATTCGCCGCGCCTATCAACATGCCATCGCGCAGCGCTACCGCTTTTTCAGTTATGGTGACGCGATGCTGATCGACCGTGCTCCCGAGGTGTAAACACGATGCAGTTCAAAGTCAACGCCACTGACGGCGCCGCGCGCTGCGGCGTGCTGGAAACCGCGCACGGCAGCATCGACACGCCGGCGTTCATGCCGGTGGGTACCTACGGCGCGGTCAAGGGCATGGATCCGCAGGAGGTGCGCAGCCTCGGCGCGCAGATCGTCCTCGGTAATACCTTTCACCTGTGGCTGCGGCCGGGGATCGAAGTCATCGGCGCGCACGGCGGCCTGCATCGCTTCATGGGCTGGGACGGACCGATCCTCACCGATTCAGGCGGCTTTCAGGTGTTCAGCCTTGGTGAAATGCGCAAGATCAGCGAAGAGGGCGTCAAATTCCAGTCGCCGGTGAATGGCGACGCCTGCTTCCTGACGCCGGAAGAGTCGATGCGCATCCAGCGCGTGCTCAATGCCGACATCGTGATGGCCTTCGATGAATGCACGGCGCATCCCGCGACGCACGATCAGGCGCGCGATTCGATGCAACTGTCGATGCGCTGGGCGGCGCGCAGCAGGGAGGCGCATGCCGGCAATGCCAACGCGCTGTTCGGCATCGTGCAGGGGGGAATGTTCGAGGATTTGCGCGACGAATCGCTGGCCTCACTGACCGATATCGGTTTCGACGGTTATGCCATCGGCGGCCTGTCGGTGGGTGAACCCAAGCCCGACATGCTGCGCGTGCTGCGCCACACTGCGCCGAGGATGCCTGCAGACCGGCCGCGCTATCTGATGGGGGTAGGCACGCCGGCCGACATCGTGGCTGCGGTCAGCGCGGGTATCGATATGTTCGACTGCGTGCTGCCGACCCGCAACGCGCGTAACGGCTGGTTGTACACCCGTCACGGCGTGATCAAGTTGCGCAATGCCCGCTATCGGGATGACCTGTCGCCGCTGGACCCGGATTGCGCCTGCCACACCTGCCGCAATTTCACCCGTGCCTACCTGCACCATTTGCAGCGGGTGAACGAAATGCTCGGTGCGCGGCTCAATACGCTGCACAACCTGCACTATTACCAGGAATTGATGCGTGGGTTGCGCGGGGCGATTGCCGGCGGGCGGCTGGCGAAGTTCGTTGCTGAAGCCATCAAAATCAGCGATGAATCATGTTAAAATACAATGCTTTGAGCGCGCCTGACCAGACAGTACCGGCGCCGTTCCACCGCAACGGAGGTTTATCTTGTTAATCAGTCCAGCATGGGCGCAGGCCCCGGCAGCCGCGCAGGGCGGCGGCATTGAAAGCATTCTGCTCATCGTCGTGATGTTTGCGGTGATGTATTTTCTGATGATCCGCCCGCAGATGAAGCGCGCCAAGGAACACAGGACGATGGTTGACGGCCTGCAGAAGGGCGACGAAGTGATCACCGCCGGCGGCATCCTTGGCCGCATCAGCAAGGTCGATGACCAGTACATCACCGTGTCGATCGCGGACAAAGTTGAAATCCAGGCGCAGCGTTCGGCGATCCAGACCGTGCTGCCCAAAGGCACTATCAAAACCATCCAGTAATGCGCGGACTTTGAGACCGGCCATCCGCGCCGGTTTTGATGTTTCACATTTGATGTTTCACATTTCACGTTCCCCAGAATGAACCGCTATCCCCTCTGGAAGTACATCCTGATTGTCGTCGCCGTGGTCGCCGGGTTGGTCTACACCCTGCCCAATTTCTACGGTGAAGTGCCCGCGGTGCAGGTGTAACCTGCACCGCGGGCACTTCACCGTAGAAATTGC
>JAKFUJ010000374.1 GCA_021732805.1 Betaproteobacteria bacterium
GTACCGCGCCTATGTCACCCGCGCCTCCGAATTCGGCGATGCCAAGCTCGACAATACGCCGCTGATTACCGAAATCGTCAGCCTGCGCCGCGAACTGGCGCAACTGCTCGGTTTCGGCAATTTTGCCGAATATTCGCTGGAAGCGAAAATGGCAGAAACACCGGCGCAGGTGCTGGAGTTCCTGAGTGAGCTTGCCGCCCGTGCCAAACCCTATGCAAAACGTGATCTGCAGGAACTGCAGAAATTCGCAAGCGCTGAACTGGGTATGAAAAAACTCGCTGCCTGGGATTACGCCTATGTATCGGAAAAACTGCGGGTTGCGCAGTACGCATTCTCCGAAAACGAGGTGAAGCAGTACTTCCCGGAAACCACGGTATTGCCCGGCATGTTCAAAGTGGTGGAAACGCTGTACGGCCTGACCATCACGCCTACCGAAGCGCCGCAATGGCATTCCGATGTACGATTTTTCTCAATCCGCGATCGCAACGGCGCACTGGTCGGCCAGTTTTACCTCGATCTCTACGCGCGACCGGGCAAGCGCGGCGGTGCGTGGATGGACGACGCCATCACCCGTCGCAGCACTGCAAAGGGTACGCAGGCGCCGGTGGCCTACCTCAACTGCAATTTCACGCCGCCGGCGGGAAGAGCGGCTGCGAGCATTGAGCAGGGTCCCGCGCAGCGGGATGCGAACGACCGCGAGTCGGCCGCGGCGGTCGCCGCGACAAACCGGACATCGCGCGGAGGTTCCGGCGAACGCCCGGCGCTTTTTACACACGACGAAGTAAACACGCTGTTCCATGAATTCGGCCACGGCCTTCACCATCTGCTGACCCGTGTTGATTACCTCGGCGTATCGGGTATCAACGGTGTCGAATGGGATGCGGTCGAACTGCCGAGCCAGTTCATGGAAAACTTCTGCTGGGAATGGGGCGTCGTCGAACCGATGACCCGCCATGTCGACAGCGGCAACAGTCTGCCGAAAACATTATTTGAAAAAATGCTCGCCGCCAAGAATTTCCAGAGCGGCATGCAAACCGTGCGCCAGATCGAGTTCTCGCTGTTTGACCTCCGGCTGCATTACGATTTCGACCCGGCCGGCACGCAAAATGCATTGCAGTTGCTCGACGAAGTGCGGCGCGAAGTGGCAGTGGTCATTCCTCCCGACTACAACCGTTTCCCGAATAACTTTTCGCATATTTTTGCCGGCAGTTATGCCGCAGGCTATTACAGTTACAAATGGGCTGAGGTGCTGTCGGCCGACGCCTACAGCCTGTTCGAAGAGAATGGCGTGCTCGACCCGCAGACGGGCATGCGCTTCTGGGACGAGGTGCTTGCCGTGGGCGGCAGCCGACCGGCACTGGAATCGTTTGTCGCATTTCGCGGCCGGGAGCCGAATATCGACGCGTTGCTGCGCCATAACGGCATGACTGCGCAGGCCGTCTGACACGCAGCAATCTGACGCACGACAATGGTATCCGCCGCGGTATCATGCGAAATCACGGTCGCCATGTGCCTCAAACGGACCGGAGTTTGGCGAGGGGAATCACCATGACTAGAATCATTGCTGTGCTGGCCGTCCTGATGACCGTTATCCCGGCGCAGGCCGCGCAACTCTATCGCTGGGTCGATGACAAGGGAAGGGTTGAATGGCGGGATACGCCGCCGCCCGCCAACGCCAAGGCCAAAAAAGTCGAGCAGCGCACTGTCGGCGCCAGCGTCATTGAAACTTCAACGCAGCCCTACAGCGTACAGCAGGCGGTGCGCAATTTTCCGGTAACACTTTATGTCACCAACTGCGGCGAAGGCTGCGACAAGGCGCGCGCGCATCTGATCCGGCGCGGCGTGCCGTTCAACCAGAAAAGCCCGCAGGATGACATAGCCGGATACAAAAAGCTGACCAATGGCGGCATGGAAGTGCCGTTGCTTTTCGTCGGCAACGATCGACTGAAGGGCTATGAAGCCGGCGCCTGGGACACGGCACTGAACACCGCCGGATATCCGAACCAGCCGTCTCCCGGATATACCGTACCAAAACCGGCGGGCGCCCCTGCAGCGGCCCCACCGGCGACAGCAAACCCCGCACCGGCGCCGGACGGCGCAGCGGCGCCCGCGCCGGTGCAATGAAACTCGCTGCCTGGAATGTCAACTCGCTGAAGGTCCGCTTGCCGCAGGTGCTGGCCTGGCTGGAGACGCACACGCCAGATGCGCTGTGCCTGCAGGAAACGAAAACCGAAGACGCCAAATTTCCGCTGGCTGATATCGAGGCTGCGGGTTACCACGCTTCATTCAGCGGACAGAAAACCTACAACGGCGTGGCGATACTGACGCGACAACCTGCCGCGGACGCTGCTCACGGCATACCTGGATTCGACGATCCGCAAAAGCGCGTTACCACGGCAACCGTTAACGGCGTACGCGTGGTCTGCGCCTACGTGCCGAACGGCGAATCTGTCGAGTCGGACAAGTACCGCTACAAACTCGAATGGCTGACCGCGCTGACTTCCTGGCTGGAAAAGGAAATAACACAGCATCAGTCACTGGCATTGCTCGGTGATTTCAATATCGCGCCCGAAGACCGTGATGTGCACGATCCGCAGGCCTGGGCCGGCAAAGTGTTGTGCAGCGATGCCGAACGCGAAGCTTTCAGGCTACTGACCAGACTTGGCCTGCAGGACACCTTCCGCTTGTTCCAACAACCGGAAAAATCGTTTTCCTGGTGGGATTACCGGATGCAGGCTTTCCGTCGCAAAATGGGCATGCGCATCGATCACATCCTCGCTTCCCGCGAGCTGGCCGGCAGATGCAAATCCAGCACCATCGACATCGAGCCGCGACGCAACGAACGCCCTTCGGATCACGCGCCGGTCCTCGCCGAGTTCGCATAACCGCGGCTCGGCTGATGTCGCCCTGTCCGTGGCAACGGCGAGGGGTATGCCGTCTTCCTCATCAGCAACGGCGAGGGGTATGCCGTCTTCCTCATCAGCAACGGCGAGGGGTATGCCGCCTTCCTCATCAGCAGCGGCAAGGGGTATGCCGCCTTACCCATCCTTCAGGCGCGCATCGTGACGAATTCTTCGGCTGTGGTGGGATGGATGCCCAGCGTCGCGTCGAACTGCGCCTTGGTCGCTCCGCAGTT
>JAKFUJ010000050.1 GCA_021732805.1 Betaproteobacteria bacterium
CACGCGGCGCAGTTCGCCAAATCCGATCCCGCGATCCTCGGCAATCTCGCCGAGGCCTATGCCGAACTGGGGCGACACGCAGAGGCTCAGCAGGTGTTTCGCAAGGCCAGCCGGCTTGAGCCGCGTACTTTGCGTTACGCGCAAGGAATGGCCATCGCGCTGGCTCAGCAAGGAAAAACCGCCGAAGCCGAACCTCTGCTGCAGCGATTGACCGAACGTTTTCCCGACGCGTCGTCGCCCTGGTACAACCTCGGCAATATCTGCCGCGAGCAACAGCGCTGGCGCGATGCCGAAACCTGTTATCGCGAAGCACTGCGCCGCGAACCCGACGACGCCGACGCACGCAACAATCTGGGCAGCACACTGCACTCGCAACTGCGTTATGACGAAGCCATCGCTGAATATCTCGCCTGCATCAACACCAATCCCGATGCCGTGGCGGTGCGTCTCAATCTGGCTTCGGCGTTGATGGATGCCGGCCGTTTCAAATTGGCCGCAGATGCCTGCCGTGATTTGCTGTCGCGGGCGCCTGACAGCGCCGAGGCTCACCGCTTTCTCGCCGCTGCGCTGGGTCATCAAGGCAATGTCATCGATGCCTTGCCGTCGTTTGCCCGGGCCGCGGCGCTTGCACCTGCTGATCCGTTATCACAACGCGCTTACGGCGGCGCCTTGGCGGAAGCGGGACAAATGCACCGCGCGCTGCGTGTGCTGGGCGCCGTCGAAAAACTGCAGCCCGGCGCGGATGCCCGGCAACAGATTCTCAGCGCGGTATTGCTGGCACAGGGCATGCTGACCGACGGCTGGTGCGCGTACCGGCGCAGACCTGCTTACCTGCGATTTGCGGAGAAACTGGGCGCAGATACTTTGTCGCAGCAGTTACCGGCCGAGGTTTCAGGCAAACACATCCTGGTGCTGCGCGAGCAGGGTCTGGGCGATGAACTTTTTTTCCTGCGTTTTGCGCCGCAGTTGCAGGCGCTGGGTGCAAAAGTGACCGTACGCGCCAGTTCGAAAATTGCGCCTCTTGTGGCGCGCGCACATTGCGCAGACGCCATTCTCACCGACGACGCGCTTCCGGACTCACCACCCGACATGCAGATCCTTTGCGGCGACCTGCCTTATGCGCTCAATGTCCGCTCAACCAGCCCTGTCGATCCCGACATGTCGCTCGTGCGCTGCCGGGATTTTGCGCTGCGCATCGCAGTCTTTTCACCGCTGCCACCGGCATCGCTGCGCATCGCACCCTTGCCTGAAGTTGTTGCTGCGATTCGCCAACGGCTGCGCGGATACGGCGAGCCCCCTTATCTCGGCCTGACCTGGCGCGCCGGCACAGCAGCGCACGAACAACTCGGCGGACAATACTGGGCACTCAGCAAGGAATTGCCCTTGCCGCCATTGGCTGCAGCGGTGCGCGAGTTCCGCGGCACGTTGCTGGCCTTGCAGCGCAATCCGGCGCCCGGAGAACTCGACTCGCTGGCGGCCACCCTTGAGCAGCCATTGCATGACTGCACCGACCTCAATGAGGATCTGGAAGGCATGCTGGCCTTGCTGTCGCTGATTGATGATTACGTCGGCGTCAGCAACACCAATATGCATCTGCGCGCCGCAGCTGGCGGCTCTGCGCGCGTGCTGGCGCCCAGTCCGGCAGAGTGGCGGTGGATGGCCGGCGGCGGCAACAGTCCGTGGTTTCCGGGATTTTCCATTTACCGGCAATCGCCGCGCGGCGATTGGCGCAACGCCATACAATCACTGGCTGGCGATCTGCGAACGCTCCCGTTTGCGTGAATACGCCGGTGTTTTGGGTTACGCTCACATAACCATGATTTCATACACCATGCGCCGTGGCCAAAACACAACCGCGTGAATGCCAGCCCTGCACCGGCTGCTGCGACGGCTGGCTGCAGATCGTTGTCGAAGGCAAACCGGTTTATCCCGGCAAACCCTGTCATCACAGCACCGGCTCCGGCTGCGACGATTATGAAAACCGTCCGGTCGATCCCTGCCGCCAATTTGTCTGCGGCTGGCGCATGACCGACAGCCCGTTGCCGGAATGGATGAAACCCAGCAATGCCAAGGTCATTGTTTTATTTGACCAGACACAATGGCGCGGCATGGCGGTGGATGTCGCGGTGCCGGTGGGGCGGCGCATTCCGCCGCGCGCATTGCAATGGCTGCAGCAGTTTGCGCAGACCCATCACCGTGCGCTGCTGTACTCCGAGCAGAACGTGGTCGACGGCAAATTCAGCAACCGGCAGTCCGCGCACGCTTATGGGCCTCCCGAATTCCAGCAGGAAATCGCCGAGCGCATGCAAAGTGGCATGCCGCTCTGGTGATTTTCGCAATGCCGCGGGGGTCAGCGCATAAAAAAACGGGCGCCGCAGCGCCCGTTTTGAGTTCCGCGTAAACGCGGGGGGAATACCTGTTATTAGAACCGGTGCTGGATGCTGGCAGCAAATGCGCTCTGCTTGGCGCCCGACGCAGCGGCGGCGTAAGACAAGCCACCGAGGTCGTACGAAGCAGCGTTGTCGTTCTTCAGGTTCACGTAACCGACGGTGCCGGTGGTGCGTTTGGAGAAGTTATAGAGATAACGGATTTGATACAGTTTGGCGCCCGTGTTGCCGGCAGCAACGACCGCCGGACGGCCGCCGATGGTCGAACCCACCGTACCTTTTGTGTCATCCGCTTCGGTGTAGCTGAAGTGCAGATTGTGCGGGCCGGCGATTCTCCATTCCGCGCCCAAAAGCCAGGCCTTGACCTTGGCATTCGCGCCCGGCGCCGTATCGGCTTCCTGTTCGGTAAAGACGCCGCCGAATTTCACCGGACCGAGGGTGTAGCCCAAGGAGACGTGGTAGCCGCTCTCGTCACCGGCGAACGTGGAAAGCGCGGGTTGCGCCACGTTCGGATAGGCTTTGGTGTGCTCTTCGTAGCCGACGCCGAGGTCAAAGCCGGCGCGTTTAAACGTGGCGCCGAGCGACCAGATGCGCGGCTTGGCGCCGGCGGCCGTATTCGTCGTCGCGGTCGAACTGTTGGTCGACGAGAAGGCGCCCATCACCTGGAAACCGCCAAAAGTCGGGCTGTCGTAGGAGAGCAGGTTGCGCTGACGACGTTTGAACACGCCGGGGCTGGCGCCGT
>JAKFUJ010000283.1 GCA_021732805.1 Betaproteobacteria bacterium
GAGCCGGGGCGGGCGCAGGCGCGGGGGCCGGAGCAGGTTTTTCGCCACAAGCCGACAGGCCGGCTACCAGCAGCGCAGCAACGATGAGAGAGCGATTCATGATTATGACTATCCTTCGAAGGTAATTGAGGTTGAATCCAAATTTGGTTGGCACCGTTCACGCTGCAAATTCCGTAACGGCCATTCGCAACAGCCATCATGCCGGCGCGCATTCTAACAGCGTTTTATTGCATTGAGAGAGTCTGTAGCGACTGATCGTCACAGTCCCGTGACGGTGGTTGCCAGCGGCGGTCCGGAACTGTCCTGGATTTCACTGAAACGCTCAATCAATTGTTGCGCGCCGGCGGCATCGTGGGTGCCCTGCGCAGCGCGCATGTGATCGAAATGAAAGCGGTGGACGTAGTGGCTGCCGTCAAATATGACAAATGGGTCGGCGGCATGTTTTGCCGGGCGCAGGGTTTCGCGGATGATGCAGGCATGGCTGAACTGCTGCGCAAGATGGATCAGGCGCGGATGCCCGCCGACCAATTGGCGGGTGTCGTGCAGCACAATCAGCAGCCGGTTGGTCCGATTTTCCAGCAGAAAATGTCTCAGCAGTTCGATGCGTGTTGTCGAGTTGTAATGAAGGCTCAGGGATTTGTCGAATACGCGGACGATGCGCTGGGTCAGCGGAATCATGCGGTCGATGATTTCCTCGTATTCGCGGTTGCTTTCGAAGCGCCGGTATTCGGCATTGGGTGGATTGCCGGTCAGTTCCATTTGACCTCCTTGGGCGTGATTCAGAAAGTGGCGTAGCCGGCCCGGTACCAGGCATACAGCGCGGCTGTTGCTGCTGCAGGTAAGGTTGCAGGAGGCAGCGCCCGGTGGTCGGCGAAACTGCGCATGCACGCATGCGCTGCGACCGGGAGTGCCCAGCGTTCGCCGTTGATGTAAAACGCAGCATCGTCATAAAGCAGCAACGACTGCGGTGCAAGCCGCAGGCCCTGTTTGCTCATCGTTTTTTTGAATGTTGCCGGCGACAATGCGCGGCCGGGCGGTGCATAAACCACATGCGGTTTGGGTGTGCTGAGTTCTTCGCCGATGAAATGCAGCATGTCATTTCGACTCCAGCGCGCGCCGTCCAGCATGTTCAGCATGCGGCGGGATATGCTGCGGTCGATCTGCCCGGGATGGCGGGCGGGTTTCAGGTCGGGATCGGTGTACACACCCGAAACATCCAGCCGGTCCTGCAGGAAATCGAAAAAACGGTTGCACAGATCCTGCGCCGACGGCGCACGGAAACCGATGGAATAAGTGATGCACTCGTCAAGTGCGACCCCGTCGTGCGCGCAGCGCGGCGGCAGGTAGAGCATGTCGCCGGACTCAAGCGTCCATTCCTGCGCCGCGCGGAAATTGCCGAGGATTCTCAGGGGCTGATTTTCAACCAGTTCGAGTTCGCGCTGGCTGCTGATCTGCCAGCGGCGCCGGCCCGTACCCTGCAACAGGAATACATCGTAGCTGTCGAAATGCGGTCCGACGCCGCCGCCAGGCGGTGCGTAACTGACCATCAGGTCGTCGAGGCGGGCGTGGGGAATGAACGAGAACGATGCGAGCAGATCGGCTGCTTCAGGCAGCAGGTGATTCACGCCCTGTACCAGCAACGTCCAGTTGCGGGCCGGCAATTTCGCGAAATCGCGTTTGGAGAACGGCCCGTGGCTGACCTGCCAGTTTTTGCCCTTGCGCACGATCAGGCGTGATTCGGTTTGCGTGGAGCCGGCCATGTCCTGCAGGTCTCGACGTGACACCATGGATGCAAATTGCACCAGGCTGTCGCGAACCAGCAGCGGCTTTTTCTGCCAGTGCCGGCGCAGGAATTGCGCGGGTGTCAGGCTGTTGAGCAGATTGTTACGCATCATGACAATTATAAATTGGCGCTGTGTGCCGCGCTTGACCGGAACGCGCTTTGTTCAGAAAATCGGCGATCAGGCGCTGATCGGCGTCATTGATCGCGGATCCGTCGTGTGGCGCGGGTCTGCCGGACTCCTGTGCCGCAATCGTTCAATGGGAATACTGATGCAAATCGCAAAAAACACGGTGGTGACGCTTACTTTTGAATTGCTCGATGCGCAGGGCAACATGATCGAGAAGGCGGAGTCGCCGATTGCCTATATTCATGGCGGATTCCATGGAATTTTTCCGCTGGTTGAAAAGGCGTTGAATGGCAAGCAGGCGGGTGACAGTTGCCAGGTACGACTTGCGCCGAATGACGCATTCGGCGAATACGATGCCAAACTGGTGCAGGTCGAAACCCGTGACAAGTTTCCGCCCGATGTGACTGTCGGCATGCAGTTCGAAGGTCGGGGTGAGCAGTCCGGTCATGCGGTGGTGTACACGGTGACTGATGTCGCGGAAGACAAAGTGGTTGTCGACGGCAATCATCCGCTGGCCGGGCAGACGCTGAACTTCAGTTGCACCGTGACCGAGGTACGCGTGGCGACCGGCGAGGAAATGGAGCACGGGCATGTGCATGGCGCACACGGGCACCATCATTGAGTTTTGCGGATTGAGGAGTGAGGATTGCGGGGTTGAGGGGCGCGCCGCAGTAACTTATAAAAATACCAATAAAATCAATGGATTAATGCTTTTTACTGGCGTCGCCTTGCGCCAGTTCGCGTAGCCGGTACAGCAGGTCCAGCGCATCGCGCGGCGTCAGCGTATCCGGGTCGCAGTCGCGTAGCGCGTCTACCGCCGGATGCGGCTCCGGCATCGCAGGTTCATTCATGGGTGCCGAACCCGAGAACAAATCCCCCTGCGGCACTTGCGCCGCGGCCGCAGCTTCCAGATCAGCGAGACGTTTTTTCGCGCTGCGGATGACCGCGCCAGGCACGCCCGCGAGTTGCGCCACCTGCAGGCCGTAACTGCGGCTCGCCGGGCCTTCTTCGACGCTGTGCAAAAACACGATGCGATCTTGATGTTCCACCGCATCGAGATGCACGTTCGCCACCTGCTTGAATTCCACCGCGAGTTGCGTCAATTCAAAATAATGCGTCGCGAACAGCGTGTAACAGGCGTTGCGTTCGATCAGATGACGGGCGATGGCCCAGGCCAGCGCGAGGCCGTCGTAGGTTGAGGTG
>JAKFUJ010000468.1 GCA_021732805.1 Betaproteobacteria bacterium
CCTCAGCGCAACGCAGTACGGAAAAAATGGTGCCGATTGAAACATTGACATCGATATTCGATGAACCGTCCAGCGGATCCATCAACAACAGGAATTCGCCGCGTGGATAACGGTTCGGAATCTGGTGCGGATGCTCCATTTCCTCGGACGCCATCGCCGCGAGATGACCGCCCCACTCGTTGGCTTCAAGCAGCACTTCGTTGGAAATCACATCGAGTTTTTTCTGCGCTTCGCCCTGTACGTTGTCGGTGCCGGCGCCGCCCAGTATGCCGGTCAGCGCACCCTTGCTGACGGCGTTGCTGATCGATTTGCAGGCACGAGCGACGACCTCAATCAGCAATCGCAGTTCCGCGGAAACCACGCCTTTTTCGCGCTGCTGCTCAACCAGATACTGCGTGAGTGTAATGCGCCGCATGTTTTCTCCACTAACAGAGTGCGAATGAACAATCCCCGGCGTGCCGGGTCTATCTACTGGATTATCCGATATACTGGTTTTAACCGGGAGACACAAATGATGTACATGATTTCCAAAGGGTTTTTCCTTCGTTTTGCTTTTTTCCTGGCCTTGCTGGCAGTACCGCTGGTGCATGCGCAAGGCGCAGCAGCGACTTCTCCCGCAAAACCTTCTGCCAATGCTGTAGCGACTTTCGGCGGCGGTTGCTTCTGGTGCGTCGAAGAAGCGTTCGACAAAGTTCCCGGCGTGATTTCGACCATTTCCGGCTACATGGGCGGCCGTACCAAAAATCCGACATACCAGCAGGTCTCCACCGGCAGCACCGGGCACAACGAAGTGGTGCAGGTGACCTACGATCCGGCCAAGGTCAGTTATGCGCAGTTGCTGGACACGTTCTGGAAAAATATCGACCCGACCCAGGCCAACGGCCAGTTTTGCGACAACGGCTCACAGTACCGCAGCGAAATTTTTTACCATGATGATGAGCAGCGCAAGGCGGCGGACGCTTCAAAAGCAAAACTGGCGAAAGACAAACCGTTCAGCGGCGACATCAAGACCCTGATCACCCGCGCCGCCGAGTTTTACGTCGCCGAGGATTACCATCAGGATTATTACCGCAAGAATCCGATCCGTTACGGCTACTACAAGAACGGTTGCGGCCGGCCCTCGCGACTGAAGGAATTGTGGAAAACGTCTTGAACCGGCAGCGATGCAAAAGCGCCTGCTGCTGATCGGCGGCGGTCATAGTCATGTCGAAGTCATTCGTCGCCTCGCACTCAAACCGGAACCGGGCGTCGCGGTAACGCTGGTCAGCCCGGATCGCCACACCGCCTACTCGGGCATGCTGCCCGGCCATATCGCCGGACATTACCGGTTTGAGGATTGCCACATTGATCTGGCGGCGCTTTGCAACCGCGCCGGGATTGCGCTGGTTGCGGACAAGGTCACCGGGCTCGATTTGCAGCAACGCGCGGCCCGCTGCGGCAACGGCGCTGATCTGGCATATGACGTGGTGTCAGTCGATTGCGGATCGACGCCGGTGACAGCCAACATCCCCGGCGCGGAAAACCATGGCGTGCCGATCAAACCGGTGCCGGCATTCCTGGAGCAATGGACGGCGCTGCGCGCTTCTGCGCGCAGCGCAACCACCGAACTGCGCGTTGCCGTGGTCGGCGCCGGCGCCGGCGGCGTCGAACTCGTGCTGGCGATGGCGCACTGCATTGATGCCGATGGGGGTCGCGCCCGATTCACCATCATCAGTGACGGTCCGGCAATACTCGCCGCACATCCGGCAGGTGTACGGCGACGGTTCATGGCCGTACTGCAACGGCGCGGCATCGAGATGCAGCTTGATACTCCCGTGCAACGTGCGACACCAGGTGGTCTGGTACTGGGCAACTGCGAGTCCGCTGCTTTCGATCACATCATCTGGGTCACCGGCGCAGCGGCGCCGGCGTGGCCACGCGCCAGTGGCCTGCAGACCGATGCGTCCGGCTTCATCGCCGTCAACCGTCATCTGCAATCACCTTCGCATGCCTTCGTGTTTGCCGCGGGTGATATCGCATCAATGCTGGAGTCCCCGCGTCCGAAATCCGGCGTCCACGCAGTACGCCAGGGTCCTCCGCTGACTGAAAACCTGCGTCGTGCGCTGCGTGGCACTGCACTGAAGTGCCATCATCCCCAGCGCATGGTGCTGGCGTTGATCAGCACCGGTGATCGCTGCGCGGTGGCCTCGTATGGTCCGATTGCGTTCGGCGGCGCCTGGGTATGGCGATGGAAAGATCGTATCGATTCCCGCTTCATGGCCCGCTACAACAGTCTCACCCCTGAGGCGTGAATCCCGCGAGTGGTATTTCGGATTCGCGCCCGGCGACAAGATCGGTGATGATCCGGCCGCAGCCCATGGCCAGCGTGAAGCCGAGCGCACCGTGGCCGGTATTCAGCAGCAATTCCGGATAACGCGCAGTGGGGCCGAGCAGGGGGGTGCCGGTCGGCGTCGCCGGACGCAGCCCGCACCACGGCTTGATGCGGGAAAAATCCGATGCCCGCGGGAAACTCTCCCGCACCTGGTCGAGCAGGGTGGAAATGCGTCCGGCATCAATCTGCGCGCTATATCCTGCAAGATCCGCCATGCCGGCGACGCGTAATTCCTCGCCCAGCCTGGCATAAACAATTTTACGTTTGAAATCAGTCACGCTGATGCGCGGCGCCGCGGCAGCGTCGGTAATCGGCAGCGACAGGCTGTAGCCTTTCAGGGGATAGATCGGCAACTCGATCCCGAGCGGGCGCACCAGTTCCGGACTTTGGGTACCCAGGGCCAGCACGTAACGATCGGCTTCGAGTACACCGGCGCTGGTTTCGATGCCGACAATATGATTGCGCCAGCTCAATATGCGCCGGATCTCGCTGTTCAGCAGAAACGTCACCGGTGGACTCTCCGCGCGCATGCGCGCGGCCAGCGCAACGCAAAACAGGTAACAATCCCCTGCGTCTTCGCTGGGCGTGTAAATGCCGCCGACGATCTGCCGCCGCATCCCCGCCAGCGCGGGTTCCAGCGCCACGCATTGATCGGCATCCAGCGCATCCTGCTCGCAACCGAGGCTGCGCTGGTAATCGAGCAGCCGGCGCGCCGAGTCGAA
>JAKFUJ010000185.1 GCA_021732805.1 Betaproteobacteria bacterium
GGTGTTGAAAAACTCCAGAACATCGCTTCAACTTGGCATGATCGATTTTTCAACCCTCATAAAATCAAAGATTTGCACGCGTGTGCGCTTGGTCGCTTCGCTCCCCACGCGCTCGCGCATCCCTTTTTCAACAACCTGCCAACCCAATCCCGGGACGCCACTTTCGTACGTTCCAGATGGTGACTCCTGTTCCCGTCACTCCGGCGCGCCCCGAAGAAAGTCCCCTTGGGAGGAAAGCCGGAGTCCAGTGCCTCTGCCGTCAATGAAAATGTTTGCCCCCATCCTACCTTCCCCCGCTCGCAGGGGAAGGGGACACCGGCTTTCGCCGGAATGACGTTTAAAACAGTAAGTCTGTTAACGTGGCGACCGCACACCACCACCGATCCCGCACGCCCTCATGACCGAAATTTTTTTCCTGATTCTGTTCGCCGCACTCGCATGGCTGTGGTGGGACAGCATGCAGGCCCGAGAGGCCGCTGTTACCGCAGCCCGCAATGCCTGCGCAGCCGAAGGTCTGCTGTTTCTCGACGACACGGTCGGCATCGCCGCCATCAAACCGGCGCGCAACGGCAACGGTCGTCTGCTGCTGCAACGCGCCTATGATTTCGAATTCAGCGATACCGGCGACAACCGCGTCAAAGGCAGCGTGGTCATGCTCGGGCGACGGGTCATGCTGCTTAATCTGCAGCCGCCCGTCATCGCCACGGTGCATACGCTCCACTGAATGGTAGTGCCTTGCACCAGTGCGTAGACCAACGGGCTGGAACAACTTATGCTTTGGTTCAAACAGTCTTTTCGACAGGAGTACCGCCATGCTTGACCGAACCGTCACCAAGTTCTCGCACGTCAAACCCGGGGATACCGAATTCCGGTCTGATGGACTGCGGGATTTTTTCACTTACCGCGATCTCGGCATCGCCGAAGCCACTGCCGGCAAGGTGCTGGCCCAGCTGGTACGGGCGAATAATGCCCCGGAAAAGGGCACGGGCTGGCACCGTCATGAGGCAGAATTCCATATCGTCATCATGCTCAAAGGCTGGGCCAAATTCATGTACGAGGACAAGGAAACCCTGGTCAGCGCCGGTGACTGCGTACACCAGCGTCCGGGCATCGTGCATTACCTGTTCGATTATTCGCCGGACATGGAGTATCTGGAAATTGTCGGCCCGGCGGATTTCAGCACCATCGACATGCCCGCCCCGGCTGAGGTACCAGCGCCCAAGCCCTGGAAGTGATGTTCTTTTAAATGTGGCGCCTGAAAGTGATTCGCCAATTCTGAGGGGCTGCGCCCCTCAGATTTAGAATTCCATATCGAGTTCTTCGATGTCGTCGTGCTCGAGTTTGGCAGCGTCTATCCATTCCGCCATTTCCGGCATGGCCATGATCTTGTCGCCGTAAGCGGAACATGCCTTGTCGACTGCGACATGGTAGGTGCGGAAACGCGTGACCACCGGCGCATACATCGCATCGGCCAGGCAGCGCTTTTTGCCGAACAGGAAAGGGCCGCCGTATTCGTCCAGACATTCATGCCAGATTGTGGTGATGCGTTCGATGTCGCCAAGCGCTTTCGACCACACCTTGTAACCGGGAAAGTCGCCCTTCAGATTCATCGGCAGCGCTGAACGCAGGCTGCTGAAGCCGGAATGCATTTCGCCGGAAATGGCGCGGCAATGTGCCCGCGCCGCACGCGTTGCCGGTAACAAGCCGTTTTTTGGTTTGATTTCATTGAGATATTCGGCAATGGCCAGGGTATCCCAGACCTTGATGTCGCCATGGTTCAGGCACGGCACCAGAATCGACGGCGAAATCAGCAGCAGTTCACGACGGGCATCCGCATCGTCCGGCGAAACCAGAACTTCCTTGAATTCGAGCCCGGCAAATCGCGCCAATAACCAGCCGCGCAGCGACCAGGATGAATAATTTTTACTGCTGATGCTCAGGGTGGCTTGCGCCATGGTGCCCAACCTCCATGCAAAGACGCACCCGGATGCACCCATGGGGTGCCTTCCTGCACGCATGCGGATAATCTTTAGCACGAGTCATGCCATGCGAAAGTTCCAGCTGGCGTAAATATTGCGTATCAATGGTGTATTAAACGTCAAGCCGGGCGGACCGCCGGAACAAAAGGATCGGATCGACCATGATCTACAGTGCCTATCAGACGCAGGAATACGTGCTCAACCCGGTACGTGAAGCCGCCATGATGGCGCTGCCCGTGCTCAATAGCTTAGGCAATTTCGGATGCCATCCGCTGCGCCGATTTTCAGCTGCCTGCGAGGTATTTACGCTGGCCCGCCTGACCCACAAGCGGCCGGCATTCGGCATCGACTCGGTAGTCGCCGGCACGCAGGAAGTGGCGGTAACTGAAGAGGTCGCCCACACCACGCCGTTTGCAACGCTGCTCAGGTTCCGCAAGGACACGCCGGCGCCGCAACCGCGGGTGCTGATCGTCGCGCCGATGTCCGGACATTTCGCAACGTTGCTGCGCGAAACCGCGCGCACCATGCTGCGCGACCACGATGTCTACATCACCGACTGGCACAACGTGCGCGACGTGCCGATGGCAGCGGGCCGTTTCGGCATTGACGAATACATTGATCACATCATCGAGTTTCTCAATGTCATGGGGCCGGGCTCGCACCTCGCCGCGATCTGCCAGCCCTGCGTCGAAGCGCTGGCCGCAGTCGCCATCATGGCCGAGGACAAACATCCGGCCACACCGCTCAGCCTGACTTTGATGGCGGGACCGATCGACTGCCGCGTCAATCCCACATCCGTCAATGCCCTGGCCACCAGCAAACCGATGAGCTGGTTTGAAAACAACCTGATTGAACATGTCCCCGTGCAGTTCGCCGGCATGCGGCGACGGGTCTACCCCGGCTTTGTGCAGCTTTCAGCCTTCCTCAACATGAACCTGCAGCGCCACATCAAATCGTTCAAGGATTATTTCGACCAGATCGTGCAAGGGGATCACGAAAAAGCCGCTGCGACCCGGAAATTCTACGAAGAGTATTTCGCGGTGTCGGACTTGAGCGCCGATTTCTACCTCGAAACCGTGCGCTTGGTATTTCAGGAACATGCGCTGGCGCTG
>JAKFUJ010000459.1 GCA_021732805.1 Betaproteobacteria bacterium
AAAAAAACACTGCGGGAAATCGAATCCGCCCTGCAAAAATCCGATGCGCAGGTCATCGGTGTCGTGCGTAACGATGTGCGCGTCACAGCGCCCAGCCGCGGCTGGGTGGTGCGCACCGGCGATATTCTGATCATTGAAGCGGACGCCGAAGACCTCGCCAGCGCATTGTCGACACTCGGCCTCAAGCTTGCTGAAGCCAAAGCCCGGGAAGAAAAATCGGGAGAAGATGCGCCGCCTCAACCTGCGGAAAAGCCCGAAGCAAAAAAGGAAGGGGAAGAGAAAAAAGAGCAGGAAAGCACGGCATCCGAAGACATTGTGCTCATGGAACTCGCCGTACTTCCCGAATCCATGCTGGTCGATCGTTCCGCCAGCGACATCCTGCTGCGCACCCACTACGGCATCAATCTGCTCGCAGTTTCGCGTCAGGGACAACGCTCGATGGCGCGGTTGCGTTCGTTGCGCTTTGCCGCCGGCGACCTGCTGCTGATGCAGGGCTCGCCGGAAGCCATCAGCGAATTCGCCTCCACCTCCGGTTGCGTGCCGCTCGCCGAACGTGAATTGCGCATTCCCGACAAACGCAAAGCCTGGATTGTCGGCGGCATCATGGCTGCCGCCGTGGGCGGCGCAGCGTTTGGCCTGCTGCCGGCTGCGATCTCGTTTGCAGCCGGCGCTCTGGCGGCAATGGCAACACGCACCGTATCACCCCGCGACGCGTACGACGCCGTCGACTGGTCGGTGATCGTGCTGCTGGGCGCGCTGATTCCGGTGGCCGGCGCGATGGACAGTACCGGCGCCGCCGACGTGATCGCCCGCGTGCTGCTGGAAAATATCGCCGGCGGCAATGCGATTTTCGGTCTGATCCTGCTGCTGATCGTCACCATGACCCTGTCCGATCTGATGAACAATGCCGCTACCGCGGCAGTGATGTGCCCGATCGCCATCGGCACCGCCAACCAGCTCGGCGTCAGCGCCGATCCGTTCCTGATGGCGGTGGCCATCGGCGCATCCTGCGCGTTCCTGACGCCGATCGGCCACCAGAACAACACGCTGATCCTCGGACCCGGCGGGTTCCGCTTCGGCGATTACTGGCAGCTGGGGCTGCCGCTGGAAATAGCTGTGGTTGCGGTCAGCATTCCGGTGTTGCTGATGGCATGGCCTTTGTAAGGCATCGTCAATATCAGCAAAACGCGACACAGCAACTGGCGATCCGCGCCGGCAGCAAGGAGCGACGTTGCAATTCAGTTATTCCGGACGCTCTCAAAAAGGAAATCGACATATGCTCCGGCCACTGACGAGAACGGACGATCCAGTCGTGTAATGACCCCGATTTCGCGCCGTTGCAATGGGCCATAGATTCGCGCACTGTGCAGTCCGTTCATGTTCATCTCGCGAATCGCTATTTGTGGAACAACAGTGATCGCGATACCCGCGCGCACCATGCCGACAGCGGTAAAAGTATTTGCCGCCTCGTATGCCGGGTCTGCCTGACTGTGAATGTGCGCGAGTGCCGCGGTAACAAGATTGCGTACTCCGGACGATTGGGGTGTCAGTATCAACGCTTCCGATGCGATATCCGCCCAGGTAATACGCTGCTTGATCTGAAAGCGATGATTCTTCGGAAAAATGACCAGCAGCTCATCGCGCAGCAGCATCCGAAACGTGAGCTCGTGATGCTCCTGCGGTAGCGTGCCGATTGCAAAATCAACTTCCCGGTGAAGCACCCGCTGAATCAGGTTCTGATTGTGGTCCTCTATCAATCGCACCGTGATATTGGGAAACGCGATCCTGAATCTGGCCAATGCATGGATCGCACAGCCCACGGCAATGGAAGGCAGCGTCGCCAGCACCATACGACCACGGCGCCCGGCCGCAAGATCGCGAATGTACTTGGAAGCCTCCTGCAAATCGTCCAGCGGCCGCTCCACCCTCGCCAGAAAATTCTGACCTGCCTCCGTCAGCTCGATTTTGCGCGTCGTGCGCTGGAACAACCGGATGCCAATTGAGACTTCAAGTTCCTTGATGAGCTGCGAAAAAGCGGGCTGCGTCATGGAAAGCTCACGCGCCGCACCCGTAAAAGACCGCAGACGCGCCGCCGCTACAAACCCGAGAATCTGACGTAGCCGAAAATTCATAGGCTATGATTATATATCTTGATTAAATATCTATTTGTCTGATTTATCGGCACACGATTACCATTGTTCTCAGTGCCATCTCATCAAGCATATTGATGCCAATGCCATTCAATGGATAACACCATGATCCAGCCCCTGAAAACGATGTGCCCCATGAATTGCCATCCGACTGTATGCGGCATCCATGTGCATACCGCAGATGGGCAAATATCGAAAATCACGGGCGACGTGGACCATCCCGAAAGCCGGGGCTTCCTTTGTGCGCGCGGACGGGCGATCTCGGACCTGCCGGATAACCCGGCGCGCCTGACACAGCCGTTGCGGCGGATCGGACCGCGGGGTAGCGGCCAGTGGCAGCCAATTACCTGGGCGGCGGCGCTTGACCAGATTGCCGATGCATCGCGATTGGCTGGGCGTGAAGGCACCGCCATCTGGACCGGCGGCGGCTCCATGCTGAATGCCATCGGGCGTCAGCTGTCGGCGCGCTTCGGCAATATGTACGGTTGTCAGCACTGGGATCGTTCCGTGGTGTGCTGGGCACTGGGCGCGTACGGCCTGTCGATCACCGGTGTTCTTGAAGTGAATTCGCACCAGGACATGGCCGAAAATTCTAAGACCATTCTGCTGTGGGGCGCCGATGTGTCGAGCCAGCCGGGCACCGCGGCCTGGCTGTCGCAGGCGCGGCGCAACGGCAGCAGGATCATTTCCATCGATGTGCGCCGCGGCACTTCCGCGAAGCAGGCGGACGAGTCTCATCTGGTGCGTCCGGGCAGTGATTCAGCACTGGCGCTGGCGATGATGCACGTGATTGTTAAAGAGGATCTGGTCGACCGGGATTTCGTCGCCAGCCATACCACGGGTTATGAAGAACTGGTGCTCTCGCTGGAACACTGGACGCCGGAATACGCCTCCGACATCGTCGGCATCACGCCTGCAGCAATCCGC
>JAKFUJ010000382.1 GCA_021732805.1 Betaproteobacteria bacterium
AGGATGTCGCGCACCCAGTACAGGGTTTCCATGTTGTGTTCGAGCGTCGGATACCCGAACAAGCCGACCTGCGCCACGTACGGCGGGCGCAGCCGCGGCATGCCGCGCTTGCCTTCGATGGATTCGATCATCGCGGATTCTTCACCGCAGATGTAGGCGCCTGCCCCGCGACGCAGGAATATCGGCGGCAACGGACACGGCGGATCGGCCTGCAAGGCCTTGATTTCTTTTTCGAGGATGGCGCGCACGCCGGCATACTCGTCGCGCAAATAAATATAGACCTCGGAAATCTGCACGGTCCACGCCGCGATCAGCATGCCTTCAAGAAAGCGGTGCGGATCGCGTTCGAGGTAATAACGATCCTTGAATGTTCCCGGTTCGCCCTCGTCGATGTTGACCGCCATCACCCGCGGGCCTTTTTCGCCGCGCACGATGCGCCATTTGCGCCCCGTCGGAAAACCTGCGCCGCCCAAACCGCGCAGGCTGGAGTTTTCCATGGTCTTGATCAGGGTCTCGGCATCGCGTTTGCCGCCCAGGCATTCCGCAGGGATGACATAACCGCCCTGTTTGCGATATTCGGCATACGTCACATATTTGCCGACGGCGCATTGCGTTTTCTTGCCCGACACCAGCGGTTTGACTTTGTCCACAGTCGCCTGCTCCACCGGATTCTGTCCGACGACCGCCACCGGCGCCTGCTCGCAACGACCGACACAGGGCGCCGGAATAACGCGCACGCCGTCGCCCAGCGCTTTTTTCAATCCCTTCATCAGCGCACCCGCGCCTGACAGTTCGCAGGACAGGGAATCACATACTCTTACAGTCAAGGCCGGAGGCGCGCTCTGTCCGTCCTTCACCACATCAAAGTGATGGTAGAACGTGGCGACTTCGTAGACTTCGGTCATCGCCAGTTTCATCTCCCGCGCCAGCGCAACAATATGCGCGGCAGAAATGTGGCCGTAGCGGTCCTGGATCAGATGCAGGTTTTCAATCAGCAGGTCGCGGCGGCGCGGCTCAACGCCGGTCTCGCGCTGCGCGTCACGCAGCAAGCCTTGAACATCCGCCAAGGCACGCGCATCGACCGTGCGACCCTTGCTGGCGCCACGCGCCCGTTTGCCGCGCTTCAAACTGCCTCCTTCCAAGATGCCCCTCCTCATTCCGGCTGTTATCGATGAGCCGGATGGAAACAATCAGGTGTCAAAGCGAAACAGCGAATCCCTCAAGCTGTTTCTGGATGTAAATCAAAACCTGGCGGCGCATTGAAAAATCCCGGAACAACACTTCAACCTGGCGCTATCGATTTTTCAATGCTCATAAAATCAATGGCTTGCATGCGTGTGCGCTTGGTCGCTACGCGCCCCGAAGGAAGTCCCCTTGGGGGCTCCCCGCGCGCTCGCGCATCACTTTTCCAACGAACTGCCAAGGAGCAATTTCGATGCCTGCCCCTGCCTTATTTCAATACCGATTTCAGCAGCTTGCCCATTTCGGCGGGATTTTTTGTGGTCTTGATACCGCACTTTTCCATCACCGACAGTTTTTCTTCCGCAGTGCCCTTGCCGCCGGAAATGATGGCGCCGGCATGGCCCATGCGTTTGCCCGGCGGCGCCGTAACACCGGCGATAAAACCGATCACCGGCTTTTTCATGTGGGCCTTGACCCAGCGCGCGCACTCTTCCTCGTTCGAACCGCCGATTTCACCAACCATGATCACGGCTTCGGTCTGCGGGTCATCGTTGAACATTTTCATCACATCAATATGCTTCAACCCGTTCACCGGATCGCCGCCGATGCCGACACAGGATGACTGGCCCAGTCCGATTTCCATCAGCTGACCAACGGCTTCATAGGTCAGCGTGCCGGAACGCGACACCACGCCGATCGGACCTTTTTTGTGGATATGGCCGGGCATGATGCCGATCTTGATTTCGTCCGGGGTGATCACACCCGGGCAGTTGGGGCCGACCAGCAGCGTCTTGCTGTTGTTCTGCTCCATCTTGTACTTGAGGCGCACCATATCGCGCACGGGGATGCCCTCGGTGATGCAGATCACCAGTTCCAGTTGCGCATCCACCGCTTCCTCGATGGCAGCCGCGGCATAGGGCGGCGGCACATAAATCACCGAGACATTGGCGCCCGTTGCATCTTTCGCTTCGCGCACTGAATTGAAAATGGGAATGCCCTCGTAACTCTGGCCACCCTTTTTCGGCGTCACACCGCCGACATAGCAATTCCTGCCGTTGGCGTATTCCTTGCCGGTCTTGGTGTGGAACATGCCGGTCTTGCCGGTAATGCCCTGGGTGATGACCCTGCTGTTTTTGTTGATCAGGATGCTCATTTCGCCGTCCTTTTCGCACGTTTGCGCGCAACTGTTTTGCGCTTTTTCGCAACCGTTTTCTTCTTAACGACCTGCGCCTTCTTTTTTGCTTTTTTCGCAACGACCTTGCGCGATGGCGATTTAGCCGTCTGCCGCACTGGTGATTTCTTCTTTTTCTTGACCACAGCAGCGCGCTGCACCGACTTGGCTCTGGTTTTTTTGGCAGCGGTGCGGGGCGCCGGCTTCTTGCCTGTGGCCGCCGCCACCACCTTCTTCGCGGCATCGGCCATGTTGTTGCCGGAAATGATCGGCAATCCGGATTCAGCGAGGATTTTCTTGCCGAGATCGACATTGGTGCCTTCAAGCCGCACCACCAGCGGCACGCTGAGACTGACCTGTTTCGCCGCCGCCACCACGCCCTGCGCGATCACGTCGCATTTCATGATGCCGCCGAAGATGTTGACCAGGATGGCTTTCAGCTCCGGGTTGCGCAGCATGATCTTGAAGGCTTCAGTCACTTTCTCCGCGGTGGCGCTGCCGCCGACATCGAGAAAATTCGCCGGGCTGCCGCCATAGAGCTTGATGATGTCCATCGACGCCATCGCGAGACCGGCGCCGTTGACCAGGCAGCCGATGTTGCCGTCGAGCTGGATGTAATTGAGATCGTGCTTGGAGGCCTCGACTTCCGCCGGATCTTCTTAATCAAGATCGCGCAATGCAACCAGATCGGGATGACGGAACATGGCATTG
>JAKFUJ010000143.1 GCA_021732805.1 Betaproteobacteria bacterium
GGTGTGCGCGGCAATCGCGCACCGCGCAGTGACGGGCGTCGGTCAGCATCTTGATCTGGCGCTGCTCGATACCCAGGTGGCATTTCTCGCCAACCAGGCGATGAATTATCTGGCCACCGGAGAAGTGCCGGGGCGGCTGGGCAACGCGCATCCGAATATCGTGCCCTACCAGACTTTTAATACCAAGGACGGCGCGATCATTCTCGCCTGCGGCAATGACAACCTGTTCAGCAAGTTCTGCGAGGTCGCCGGCTGTCCGGAACTGGCGAAAGACCCGCGTTTCACAAGCAACGGCAAGCGTGTCGAGAATCGGGTCGAGATTACCGCGCAACTGAATGCGGTGTTCGCCAAACGCAGTACGCGGGAATGGGTGGATGCGTTGGAGCAGGCCGGTGTACCCAACGGTCCGATCAACAATCTGCAGCAGGTGTTCGAAGAAGAGCAGGTAATTGCGCGCGGCGTGAAAATTGAAATGAACCACGCGACTGCCGGCAAAATACCGCTGGTGGCGAGCCCGATGCGCTTTTCGGAAACGCCGGTGGAATACAAACTGCCGCCGCCGGTGCTGGGCCAGCACACGGACGAAATCCTGCGCGAAGTGCTGAAGCTGGATGCGACGGAAATCGCGCGGTTGCGCACGGACAAGATTGTCTGATTGCGCGGTGGCCCGCGCCCGGTTACGACCTTAAACGCGCGCGGTCATGATGCGGGCCGATCCGCGGAAACCGAGTCCATCGCTGCGGTTGGCAAAGTAGAGTTCATTGGCTTCCCTGGCGCCGAAGTGGCCGGCCTGCGAGTAACCCATGGCGAGGAGATCGCCGGCCAATTCGGCAGCATCGAAGTTGCTGATCCACGGCTCGCCGATTTTTGCGACGCGCGCGGCGCGCCGGTTGCGCGCCAGTCGTTCCTTCTCGCTGAGCGCGGCATCGGGCAGCGAGAAGTCGAAAACGATTTCTGTGCCACGGGCGCAGGACTGCGCGACATAAGCCAGCGTCTGCATCACCGCGTCACGCGTCAGGTACATGGTCACACCCAGCCAGGAGATGAACGCGGGTGCATGCCGGTTGAATCCCGCCTGGCGCAGGCGAATGGCCAGCGCCTGTTTCTCGAAGTCGACCGGCACGAATGTGAGCGAGTGCGGCAGTGCAATCCCCTGTTCCTGCAGTTGGGTGCGTTTCCAGGCCTGGGTCGACGGATGATCCACTTCAAAGACGCGCAACGATCCGCCATGGGGGTTGCGGTAGGCGTAGGTATCGAGACCGGCGCCGAGAACGATGTATTGCCGCGTACCCTGACGGTACATCCGCGCCAGTTCGTCTTCGGCATAGCGGCTGCGCGTGACCAGGAAGGCACGCATCGCGCGGGAGCCTGCGGTTTCGTGAAGCGCGCGATCCCGTGCGAGCTTGCGCACGCGCTCGGCGCCCAGTATGCGCAGTGCCACCGGATCATCGAAAACCACGGGCCGGTCGAGCAACTGGTGCACCGCCCTGTGCATTGCCGTGCCTTGGGCGGTGCGGCTGGGTTCGCGCGGTTGCAGCGCAAATGCGCTGGCGGGCCAGAAAGCGCCAAGCCCGAGTGCGCTCAGTGTGCCGATGAAGCGGCGGCGGGCTGTGAAAGACATGGCGTGCTCCACGGCAGTAACGTGCGTGAAAGAAGCTGGAGGGAGTCTTATTGAAAATTTCATAAATAATGACAAAAACATGCCTCTGGCGAGGCTGTCATGTTTTTGGGAATACTCAATATAAGTGATTTCCAGCCCGCCTGCTACAAAAAGCTTACCAGCATTTTTGTAGCCAGCAGGAACAGCATCAACGCGAACAGTTTTTTCAGCACCGCTCCGCGGCTGCGGTGCGCGAGGCGCGCGCCTGCCGGCGCGAAGATCATGCTCGACACCACGATGACCGCCAGCGCGGGCAGATAGACGTAGCCGACCGCGTATGGCGGCAGCTCGGCGCGGCCCCAACCGGCAGCGACATAGCCTGCGGTACCGGCGACCGACAGCGGCCAGCCGATGGCGGCAGCGGTGCCGATCGCGCGGTGCATGGATATGCCGCGCCGGACCAGGTAGGACACCACCATCGCCGCGCCGCCGGTTGCCGTCAGGCTGGCGATCAGTCCCATGCCGGCGGCGGCGGCGTTGGCGCCGGCAGCGGTCTGTGCAGTGCTGCCCGGCTGCGGTTTGCCGCCGAACAGCATCTGTGCCGCGAGCAGGTATATCAGCAGCGCGAACACCAGTGTCAGCGGCCGCACGTCGAGCGCGCCGGCGAGCAATGCGCCGCCCGCCGCGCCGACGACGATGCCACCGGCCATCCGCCCCACGGTGCGCCAGTCGACCGCGCGGTGGCTGTGATGCGCGATCACGCTGCTGACCGAAGTGAACATGATCGTGGCCATCGCGGTGCCCAGCGCGAGATGGATGATGATCTCCGGGGAGAACTGCTTGGCGGCGAAAATGAAGGCGAGTGCTGCGACAATCATTGCCCCGCCGCCGACGCCGAGCAGCCCGGCAATGAAGCCGACCGCCGCGCCGAGTGCGAGATAGGCCCACCACCAGTCAAACA
This sequence comes from Betaproteobacteria bacterium, assembly GCA_021732805.1. Classification (GTDB taxonomy): domain Bacteria; phylum Pseudomonadota; class Gammaproteobacteria; order Burkholderiales; family SG8-41. The sequence continues at coordinate 2,562 of JAKFUJ010000143.1, forward strand.
TGATTCGGCGACATCCCGGCTATTTGATCAGGCCGAGGATGTATTTCCATTCATCGGGATCCACCGGCGTGATCGACAGCCGGTTGCCTTTGGCCAGCAGGCGCATTTTGGCCAGCGACTTGTGCTTGCGCAGTTCGGACAGCGAAACCGCCCTGGTTTTTTTGACGAAGCGGAAGTCGACATGCAGCCAGCGCGGATTGTCGGGCGTGGCCTTGTCATCAAAATAGTTGCTCTTGCGGTCGAACTGGGTGGCGTCAGGATAGGCGGTCTTGCTGACTTCGGCGATGCCGACGATGGCGGGTTCTTCGCAGTTGGAGTGATAAAAAAATGCCGGGTCGCCGGGCTTCATCTGGTCGCGCATGAAATTGCGCGCCTGGTAATTGCGGATGCCCGTCCACGGCGTGGTTTTGTCGCGGGCAAGGTCGTCGATGCTGTAGGCGTCGGGTTCGGATTTGATCAGCCAGTAGCG
>JAKFUJ010000250.1 GCA_021732805.1 Betaproteobacteria bacterium
GGGATGGCCGGCGCGGCGGGGGAACGTTTCTCGCCGGTCTGCGCGATCATGCGCAGCTTGCCGGTGGCAACATGCGGCACGGCGGCGGGCATGCTCGGAAATTGCATCTGTACGTGGCCGCCCACCAGATCAATCATCGACGGACCGCTGCCTTTGTAATGCACGGCGGTAATCCTGATTTTTGCGGTGGAAATCAGCAGCTCCGCGGAGAGATGACCGACAGTGCCGATGCCGGCGGTCGAATAGAAAATGTCGTTCGGTCTCGCCTTGGCCAGCGTGACGAATTCCTTCAGGTTCTTCGGCGGCAGTGACGGGTGAATCACGAACGCGGTCGGCACGTCGGCAACAATGCCCATCGGGGTGAAGTCTTTCACCGAGTCGTAAGGCAGTTTTTTGATCATTGCCGGATTGATGGTGTGTCCGGCGGAAGCCATCAGCAATGTATAGCCGTCGGGCGCTGCACGCATTACGACTTCCGTGCCTATGGCGCCTCCGGCGCCGCCTCGGTTATCGATGATGATCTGCTGGCCGAGGATTTCCGCCATCTTGGGCGCGAAGATGCGGCCGATGATGTCGGTGTTGCCGCCGGCCGCAAACGGAATCACCATGCGGATGGTCCGGGATGGATAATTCTGCGCTTGCACAGGGGCGGCCAGGATCAGCGCGCCGGCAACGGCGGCTATGCCCAAACGGGACAGTTTCATTGACCTTCTCCTCAGTATGGCCTGCATCCGGAATCGGATTTCCGTCACAGGTGTTTGTCGAGGCGCAAGTTTACCAAGCCGGATGCGGTTGTGTCTGCGCGCATTGCGTCCAGTTTATGGTGCCGGCGCGGGCAATGTCGCGGGTGGAGGGTAGAATCCTGTTCATTCCCGTAGTTTCGATTGCTACCCCGAAGGAGATCGCATGACCAGCAAACGCATGACCATCATGGGCACCCGGCATGTGGTAGCCGCAGGCCACTATCTTGCCGCCCACGCGGCGTTCGAGATTCTCGAAGCCGGCGGCAATGCCATCGATGCCGGAGTCGCTGCCGGATTGGCGATCGGCGTATTGCAGACCGAGAAGGTCAACATCGGCGGCGTTGCGCCGCAGATCATTTATACCGCCAAGGATCGCAAGGTACATTCCATCGACGGCCTCGGCGTGTGGCCGCAGGCAGTGACCCCGGATTATTTCCTGAAAAAATTCGGCGGCAAGATTCCGCCGGGCGTGCAACGTTGCGTGGTGCCGGCTGCCCCTGATGCGTGGATCACCGCGCTGTCGCGTTTCGGTACCATGAGTTTTGGCGATGTTGCTGAAGCGGCGGTTCGTTTTGCCAGCAAAGGTTTTCCGATGTATCCGCTGATGGCGGAATTTATCGCCGACAATACAGAGGCCTACTCGCGCTGGCCGTCGAGCAAAAAAGTGTTCATGCCCGGCGGCAAGCCGCCGGTGCCGGGCAAGGTGTTCGTGCAGGCCGATCTCGGACGCACGCTGCAATACATGGTGGATCAGGAGCGCCGTGCCAAACGCAAGGGACGCAAGGCCGGGCTGCAGGCGGCGCGCGATGCGTTTTACAAGGGCGATATCGCGCGTGATGTTTCGAAGTGGATCACGCAGCAGGGTGGCCTGATGCGTTACGAGGATTTTGCCGGTTTCAAGGTCAATTTCGAGCCGACGGTGAAATCGAAATTCGGCAACATCGAGCTGCATGCCTGCGGACCGTGGTCGCAGGGACCGGCGCTGCCGATGGCGCTGAATATTCTCAAAGGATACGATCTGAAAGCGCTGGGGCATAACACGCCGCAGTACATTCATGTCGTCACCGAGGCGCTGAAGCTGACCTTTGCCGACCGCCATCACTATTTTGGCGATCCCAAGTTCGTCAAGGTGCCGCTGACGGGACTGCTGTCGGAAAAATATTCGGCCTGGCGTCGCACATTGATTCGCGACAGCAAGGCCTGGCCGGGGATGCCGCCGGCCGGCGATCCGCAAACGCTGACCGAACTGGTCAACCGCTGCATGCCGGAACCGCAATCCGAGGAGGCGCCGGGTCCGGGGGATACGTCCTATCTTTGCGTGATCGACCGCCACGGCAATGCGTTTTCGGCGACGCCGTCCGATGGTTCGGACAAGACGCCGATCATTCCGGGCGTGGGCATCGTGTGCTCAGGGCGCGGCACCCAGTCATGGGCGGATACCACGCATCCATGCTCGGTGGCGCCGGGCAAACGGCCGCGGTTGACGCCGAATCCGGCGCTGGCGCTGAAAAACGGCAAGGCGTACATGCCCTTCGGCACGCCGGGTGGTGACGTGCAGATCCAGGCGATGATCCAGGTCTTTCTCAACGTCAATGTGTTCGGCATGGGCGTGCAGGATGCAGTCGAGGCGCCGCGCTTTGCCAATTACAGTTATCCCGGTTCGTTCGAGCCGCATCCGTATTACCCGGGAAGGCTGTATCTCGAATCACGCATAGCCGCACAGACCGGAGATGCACTGAAGGCGATGGGCCATAAAGTCTATTGGTGGGACGACATGACCTGGCTCGCGGGATCGGTCTGCACCATCGTCAACGATCATGCGCAGGGCGTGTTGCATGGCGGCGCGGATCCACGGCGGCCCGCTTACGTGCTGGGGTGGTAGCCGCTGTTCGTTGCCCAGGGCCGATGGCACGATTGCTGCTATGGATTGCCATGCAGTTCCGGTGATGTGCAGCACAACAAACAACGAGGAGCAGACATGAATCATCAATGGATAACGAAAGCCCGCGGTATTCTGGCGGTGCTGGTCGTTTCAGCGTTTTTTTATCCGGCAGCTTTTGCCGCATCCACGTATCCGGATCGGCCGGTGCGCCTGGTGGTCGGATTCCCGCCGGGCGGCGCCGCGGATATTCTGGGGCGTATTGCCGCGCAGCAACTGGGCGACCGTCTGGGGCAGCAGGTGGTGGTGGACAATCGCGGCGGTGACGGTGGATTGATTGCAACCGAAATCGCGGCCAAAGCCAATGCCGACGGGTATACGCTGCTGTTTTC
>JAKFUJ010000337.1 GCA_021732805.1 Betaproteobacteria bacterium
AGGATGTTCTTGTGGTCTTTGGTGACGATCCAGCAGGATTTCATAAAATATCCAATAAAATCAATTGGTTATTATACTTCGACTAGTATATCGCTTATTCGGTGCCGATCTCGCGCACGATCGGACCCCAGCGCTTCAGTTCCTTCTGGATGAATTGCGTGGCGCGCTCCGGCGATGAGGTGGTCACCGGTTCCGCGCCGGCCTTGCGCAGAAAATCCTGCATGCCGGCATTGGCCAGCACTTTCTGGTTGGCCTGCGCCAGCGCATCCACGACCGGCCGCTGCATGCCCGCCGGCAGGAAAATCGCATTGAACGCCTGCACTTCCAGTTCCGGCATGCCGGCTTCCGCCGCAGTCGGCACATCGGGCACCGCCTGCAGACGCGCATCGGAGCAGATGGCGAGCATGCGGATGCGACCAGCCTTGTGATATTCCAGCGGCGCCGGGCTGATGGTCGGGGTGTACATCGGAATGTGGCCGGCCACCAGATCAGTCAGTCCGGGACCTGCGCCCTTGTACGGCACATGCACAATCTTCAGGTCGCCGTTGATTTTCTTGAACAGCTCACCGGTGAGCTGGGTGATGCTGCCGGTGCCGGCGGAGCCAAATGACAGCTGCCCCGGATTCTTTTTGGCGAAGGCCGCGAGTTGCTTCAGCGTTTTGACGGGCAGCGACGGATGCACGGCGACACCGGTCGGCACCAGCGTGATGATGCCGAGCGCGGTGAAATCCCTGAGCGGATCGTAGCCGAGGTCTTTCTTGCCCAGCGGATTCAGCACATGCGTCGTGGTATTGGCGATCAGCAGCGTGTAACCGTCGGGCTTGGCGCGCACCACTTCCATCGCGCCGATTGCACCGGAGGCGCCGGCGCGGTTCTCGACGATCATGTTCTGGCCCAGCGCACGCGACATTTCCTGCGCCCAGCGCCGGCCGATGATGTCATTGACCCCGCCCGGCGCGAACGGCACCACCAGCCGCAACGGCCGCTCCGGAAATTTTCCCTGTGCCTGCGCTGTGCCGGGCACGAACTGGATGGCGGCCAGCGCCATCAACGCAAGACCGGGAAAAATTGCGCGCGTGATCATGTTGTTCTCCTCGATGCGTATTTTGATTGTTACAGCAGGATGGCAGTGTCCGCCAAAGCGGGTTTCATGCTAATTGTTATCGTCTGCCACGGCAACTGCAGCCGGCCCTGCCCGGCACGTTTTTACTCCGGTGAATGCTCCCATTCGCGCCAACCGCCGAGCAGCGGAAAATAAAGTCCGAGGCGGATGCGCCGTGCTCTGCGCAGCAAGTCCTTTTGGGGGGCGCTGCGCAGCAAGTCCCCTTGGGGGGCGCCGTCGGCCTGCAACAGCGTCGCGTACCGCTCAAGCTGAGCGCGATAACGCTCACGTTCGTTATCCAGAAAGTTTTCCGTGTCTGCGCCTTCGTGCACACTGGTTTTGTAATCGATGATCCAGCGCGCGCCTTCGGCATCAACAAACGTGCGGTCGATGACCACGTTGATGCGCCTGCCGGCGGTGATTCCCGTCAAACGCCATTCCGAACGGCCTTCAGCATGCGCATCCAGCACCCAGCGACCGCGCGCATCAGCCACGCAGTTCAGCAGCGCCTGCCTCACCCTTGCCGCAGCGGGAGCCACCTCGTGCTCACCGACTCCCTGGGCAACCAATGCGTGCCGGATCAGCGGATCCAGCGCTGCAATACGCTGCTCGTTCCATGTCGCCACGCCGTCTTCTGCGATGCGCTGCAGCCAGCGATGCACCACACTGCCGACATGACGCGCAGTCTCACCGGCCCAGGAAAATTCAAGCTCATCCTGCGCGCGCGCCGGATCCTGCGGTGTTGCCCAGTCCGCAGCGGGCGGTGCAGCGGGCAGTGTCCATCCGGCCGGCAAGCGGCGCAGCATCTGGTCTATCGCCGGCGCCGTCTCTGCAGTTTCCACCGACTCTGCCGGCGGTGCATCGCGCAGTGCGGCTTCATACACGGAGGCCACCACCGGCCACAGCTTGCCAAGCAGCGATTGCGCCGGCGGCGGTTTGATCTGAGACGCACCGTCTTCTTCAGTCGCAAGCTTCACGCTGCCCAGCAGATGCAATTGCCGTTTGGCCCGCGTTGCTGCCACATACAGCAGGCGCCCGTCCTCCAGGCTCTGCTTCTCGCTGTTGAACCGCTCAATCCACGCATAGATCGCATCGCCGTCATCACCCTCCGCGTTGATCGGCGCCAGCAGCAACTCCGTACCGCCCGCGCCCGGCTGCTCGGTCCACAGGAACAGTTTCTTGTCATCATGGCGCGGCGACTTGGCGAGACCGGGCACAATCACCACATCAAACTCCAGTCCTTTGGCCTTGTGAATGGTCATGATCTGCAGGCTGTCGTCGGCATCAAGGTCGGGCAAGGCATACAGTTGATCAAGCCCGGCTTCGAAGCTCGCGCGATCCGGCAAGGCACCGGCGTCTTCCTGTTTGTCGAGATAGCGGAAATAGGTTTCTGCATCTTCGAGATCGGTCTCCTGCCCGACGCAGGCCGGACCACCGAGGGCATACCAGGCACCGGCGACATGTTCACGCAACGGACCGCGAGCGCGTTGTGCAAGGCTGGTCGCAAGCGCCGCGCGCGCACGTGCAATCCGTGTGCGGCCATCCGAAGAGAGTTGTGACACGCGTTGCTCATCCTGCATCGCCGACCACAAGGTCGTCTGCGCATCGGCTGCAGCCAGCACATGCAGATCCGCCAGCGTCAGTCCGCACCACGGTGCACGCAACACCGCGAGCCAGGCCACCCGGTCGGCCGGATGCGCCAGTGCACGCGTCAGCGCCAGCAAATCCTGGATCACGGGACGCTGACCCAGGGGTTCGATGTCGATGGCGCGGAAGCGCAGCCCGGCCGCCTTCAGCGCCGGCACGATCTCACGCAGATGACCGCGGTTGCGTACCAGGATCGCCACCTTCATCGCTGCATCGGTCGCGCGCGCAGCGTGAACGATTTCTGCGACACGCTGCGCGCGCGACC
>JAKFUJ010000285.1 GCA_021732805.1 Betaproteobacteria bacterium
CTACCAATACACTGTGCCCATCCACGATCCTTGGACATAAAGTGATGAGTAACTCTTGGAGCCAAGAAGAGGTAGAAGCAACTGTCGCCGACTATATTGAGATGTTGATTCTGCAGATGACGGGGCAAAAATATAATAGGACTGTTCACAGGCGCAGGCTTCAACGACTATTAAATGGCAGGTCCGAGGCGGCTGTTGAACTGAAGCACCAAAATATAAGCGCGATTCTTCAAGAAATGCATTGTTTCTGGATTCCGGGGTACAAGCCGAGAGGTAACTATCAAGGTTTGTTATTTGATGTCGTTGAAAGTCATGTAAGGAACAATCCGATTTTCGACAAAGCCGCGCTAAGTGCTGCGCAAATTCCCGCAACGGTTCCGATTGCGAAAAATTTTTCAAAGTTGATGGTGGAGCCACCGAGACTTAAGCAATCAACTGGAGAAAAGCGGGGGAAATATGATGCGAAAAGACCAATAACTGTTACCAAGGTTGATTATGTAGAACGTGAAGCGCGCAATTCTTCGCTTGGATTGGCTGGTGAGAAGTTTATTGTTGCTTATGAGCAATGGAGGTTAAGTTCTCTCGGTAGTGAAAAGTTGGCTGGCAAGGTTGAGCATGTTGCTGTTACGCAAGGCGATGGATTGGGATTCGATGTACTTTCGTATGATGTTTCTGGTCGAGAAATATTTATTGAAGTAAAAACGACTTCGTTCGCGAAAGAAACCCCATTTTTCATAACTCGCCGGGAAGTGGGTCTATCCAAGGCTGAGACAGAGCGCTTTTATCTTTATCGCCTTTTTGACTTTCGGAATGACCCTCGATTTTTTAGATTTCAAGGCCCGGTTGATAGCCACTGCAAACTTGATCCTTTGATTTTTCAGGCAAGGTTTTCTTAACTTTTCTAAGCATCACTGGAGGGGTATGAATAACTCAGCGGAGTTTTATACGGTAATTTGTAGGTTTCACGCTGGAATAGATGCTTGCGACCCTTGGTCAGAATTCTCGGTCTTGGTTAAAGGGGTAAGAACGGCGTCTCAGGCGGCTCTGGCTGCTTGTAATCGTCTTGTTAGTGACAACGGGGGCAAAGCAGAAGCAAGTATGGTCGTTTCTGGTATACCGGATTTGTATTTTCCAAGAAATGCAGCTGTTGATTCGGAAGACGAGAGGGTGATTTTGTTAGATGACAGAAGCGTCATTTCTTATCGTGAGATAAATTAGCTGAATAGTTTAATTGTTCACGAAAAATGAACCACGCCAACCCCAACCGCACCGGCGAACTCGCCCGCAACGTCGAGATCGCGCTGCGCTTCAAGAAAAAACAGGGCACGCCGGAGATGCCGCAGGTCGAGAAGGAATTACTTGCCTCGAATTACGACCGGGCGCGCGGCGGCAATCTGCATCTGGCAAACAATGCCCGTGATCAGGGCTGGCCACATCCGGCCTTGTATCTGCGTGCGGCCTTTCCCGACCGTGTGGATGTGATGGAGCAAGTGATCGCCGACGGCGACCGCGTGGGTCTGCTGTTTCGTGTCACCGGCACCCACACCGGCAATTTTTTCGGCATTGCACCGACCGGCAAGCGTGTCGATGTCTACGAAGTCGCGTTGTTGCGCATCGTCAACGGGCAGATGGTCGAAGGCTGGTTCATGATGGATGAAGCCGAATTGCTGCGGCAACTGGGTGCGAAGCTGCCGCCGCGTGCTGACGGAAAAATCATTGCGCCGCCGCTGCCCGATATGCCTGATGCCGCGACCTTTTTGCGACAGCTTGAAGCAAAGCCTGTCGTTTCAGTGCAAGACAAAAACAAAATCGCCGCAGCGCGCACGCGTCAATCCACTGATGCGCGCAGCGGCGCCGGACGTTTGTTGCGTCAGGGCTTTGAACATCTGCGCGGCTACAGCAAGGCCAAAGGTTACGGTGCTCTCAATCTTGACGCTGCATTTCCGGATCGCGGTTACGGCATGGATGTGCTGCTGGCCGAGGGCGATCAGGTGTGGATGCGTTTCAATGTCGGCGGCACACACCGCGGCGCGCTGTGCGGCATCGCGCCGACCGGCAAACGCGTGGGCGTCAACGGTGTCAGCATCATGAATTTCAAGGATGGCCAGTGGGTGGATAGCTGGACCTTCGCCGATGAACTGGGCTTGTTGTTACAGCTCGGCCAGCCGAATCGGCTGCTTGAATAAAATATAAATTAAATCAATTAGTTATATCAATACCGCCGCGGAGTATGGAGGGGCGCCATAGTCTGGTGTTTTTCGCGGACATTGCCCTGCGTTGCCGCGCTTAATCCGCCTTTACACCGACGGCTCTGACCAATTCGCCCCACTTTTCTTTCTCGGCCTTGGCGAAATCCGCGAACTGCTGTGGTGTGGTTGGCGTGAAACTCAGGCCGCGCTTGGGCAGTTCCTGCTGCACTTCGGGCAAGGTCATCACGCGCAGTACTTCCGCATTGAGTTTGCTGATCACGGCGGGCGGTGTGCCGGCAGCCGCGAAAAAGCCGACCCAGTTGTCCACCGCAAAACCCTTGAGCCCGGATTCCGACAGCGTGGGGATTTCCGGGATGGCCTTGGAGCGCACGGCGCCAAGCACGGCAACCGGACGCAAGCGGTTGGCCTGCGCCTGCGGCAACACGGTGGCCAGTGTCGCAAACAGCATCGAGGTCTGCCCCGACAGCAGATCAGTGATCGCCGGCACATTGCCCTTGTACGGCACGTGTACCATTTTGACTTTGGCCATGTTGTTGAAGAGTTCGCCGGCAAGATGGCTGGCGGTGCCGGCGCCGGCCGAGGCGAAGTTGAGTTCGCCTGGCTTGGCGCGCGCCAGCGCGATCAGTTCTTTGGTGGTTTTTACCGGCAGCGACGGATGCACCACCAGCAGGCCGTCGGCGATCAACAGCAGCGCGACCGGCGAGAAATCGCGCACCGGATCGAACGGCAGTTTGCTGAACAGCGCGGCGTTGACGGCGTGGGTGCCAATGTTGCCGATCAGCAGCGTGTAACCGTCGCAG
>JAKFUJ010000165.1 GCA_021732805.1 Betaproteobacteria bacterium
GATTTTCCGGTGCCGTTGCGGCCAATGAGGCCGATGCGTTCGCCGTCCTGGATGGTCAGGTAGGCACGATCGAGCAGCGGGTGCAGGCCGAAAGCGAGTTCGGCGGAATCGATCGTCAGTAAAGCCATCCCTTGAGTATAGCGGTTGAGTTTTACCGTCATGTCCGTGAGGTCGCGCAACTGCCGGGCGCAAAAGGCTTTTTCCCGCCGCAGCCCATCCACAGTCGGATGCGAGCTGTGCAAGCGCTTCGCGCATGGCTCAGGCTCATCACCGGGGAATAATTACAAGTAATTGATTTTATTGATTTTTTTATCAGGTTTAACAAATAGGCAATATAACGAAAGCCTAGACAGGTGCACCACTTAGATTAGCCGTTTAAAGGCTGTGCACAGGCTTATCCACAGCAATTGTGGACAAGCGGAAAAATGCGTTGCGACTCAACGGCTTTGCGCAATCCATCCCGGCGCCGCGCTTGCTGATTCAGCGCATGGCGGCTACAGTTACGCCACTTTTTTGCAAGATGATCCTTTTTGAATTGATTCACAACTTTTTCCCGGAAAACCACGCGTGTTATCCATCATTGAAGCTGCCGGTTGGCCGATCTGGCCCCTGATCCTGTGTTCCGTCATCGCTCTGGCCATCATCGGTGAAAGGATGTGGTCGCTGCGCCATAACGTAGTGCTGCCCAATAACCTGCTGGTGCACGCAGTGCAAGCCTACCGCCAGAACGGCGTTACGCCGCAACTGCTGACCCAGCTCTCCGCCAGCGCACCACTGGGCCAGATTCTCGCAGCCGGCCTGCGCAATGAAAAACATGCCCCGGCCGTAATGAAAGAATCGATTGAGGAAGCCGGGCATCTCGTCGCCATCGACCTCGAACGGTTCCTGACTACGCTCGGCACCATCGCCGCGATTTCGCCGCTGCTCGGCCTGTTCGGCACAGTCATCGGCATGATCGAAATTTTCGGATCGCAATCGCCTACGGGCGGCGGCGGCAACCCGCTGGTGCTGGCGCACGGCATTTCCATCGCGCTATACAACACCGCCTTTGGCCTGGTCGTCGCCGTGCCGAGCATGGTGTTCTACCGTTATTTCCGCACCAAGGTCGATGCGCTGCTGGTCGAAATGCAGATACAGGCGGTGAAACTGGTCGAAATCATCCACGGCGAAAGAGACGCCTGAAAGTCGGCGCCCGAGAATTTTCCAGATGAATTTCCGACACCGCGCCTTCCGCGAAGAACCCGAGATCAACTTCATCCCGTTGATCGATGTGTTGCTGGTGATCCTGATTTTCCTGATGGTCACCACCACCTATTCGCGCTTTGCCGAATTGCAGATCAACCTGCCCACCGCTGAAGCCGGCAAGCCGCCGGACCATCCGGCGCAACTGGATGTCGCCGTTGATGCCAAAGGCAATTACACGATCAACAAGACCGCCATCACCGCGCCCAACGCCGCTGCGCTGAGCAATGCACTGAAAAATGCCGCCGGCGACATGAAAGACCCGGTGGTGGTGATCAATGCCGACGCCAATGCCGCTCACCAGTCGGTAGTGCGCGTGATGGAAGCCGCGCAACTCGCCGGCATGGCCAAGATCACTTTCACCACGCAGGCGCCGCGCAAGTAGACCGTATTGCCGCTTCTCGACGGCATACTCCTCGACGACACACTTCTCGACGTCACTACCCAAACGGGCTACGCTTCGATGGTCATGCCCGCTTCCGCATCATCAACACCCCGTCACTGGCAGTCACGCGGCCTGTCTGCGATATTGCTGCTGCCGGTTGCCGTTCTGTTCGCTGCGGTTACAGCACTGCGTCGCCTCGCCTACTGCAGCGGATTACTGCGCCGGGAACATGCCGGCGTTCCGGTCATCGTCGTCGGCAACATCACCGCCGGCGGCACCGGCAAAACGCCGCTGGTGCTGTGGCTGGCACAATTTCTGGCAGTCCGGGGCCGGCAACCAGGCATCATCAGCCGCGGTTATGGCGCAGCACGAACCGATCCGCGCGCCGTGCCTGCCAATGGCGCCGCACGCGATTACGGCGACGAACCCTGCCTGCTCGCGCGAAGAGCCGGCTGCCCGGTGTGGGTCGGCGCCGACCGTGCGGCAACCGTGCACGCGTTGCGCACTGCCCACCCCGAAGTGGATGTGATCATCAGCGACGACGGACTGCAGCACTACCGTCTGGTGCGGGATATTGAAATCGCGGTCATCGACGGCGCGTGCGGCTACGGCAACGGCTGGCCGTTGCCGGCGGGACCGCTGCGCGAACCGGTATCGCGACTGGACAAGATCGATGCAGTGATCATCAATGGCGACGATCAGCACGGCATCCGCCATCCGCAGGCGATGACCATGCACCTCAACGGCAGCACATTCCACAAACTGCTGAATCCGGCGCATACGGCGGATGCAACACATTTCAGCGGGCAAAAAATCCATGCCGTCGCCGGCATCGGCATCGGCAATCCACAACGTTTTTTCGATCACCTGCAGCAACTCGGCGTGCAATGCACCACCCACGCATTTCCGGATCATCATGTGTTCCGGCCGCAGGATATCGACTTCGACGATGCAGACAGCATCCTGATGACCGAGAAGGATGCGGTAAAATGTGAGCCTTTCGCGACCGGCCGCCACTGGGCGCTGGCCGTTTCCGCTGAACCCGATACCCAACTGGGCGAACTGGTCACCACCCGACTCACAAAGACCGCGCATCATGGATGACAAACTGCTCGACATACTGGTCTGTCCGATCTGCAAAGGTCCGCTGCTCTACCGCAAGTCAGAGGGCGAACTGCTGTGCAAACCCTGCCGTCTCGGTTATCCGATCCAGGACGGCATTCCGGTGATGCTCGAAGACGATGCGCGGAAAGTAGCCGCGGAAGAAGAGATTTGAAACCGTGAAGTTGTGAAGAAGTGAAGGGGTGAATATGGTACTGCCCACCCTGCCCCCTCCTTCACTCCTTCACTCCTTCACAGCCTCCAATGA
>JAKFUJ010000259.1 GCA_021732805.1 Betaproteobacteria bacterium
GAGCTGTATCGCGCCGCACTGCCCATGGCAGACCGCATTTATCTGACGGTTGTGGATGCGGAGCCCAAAGGCGACACACAGATGCCGGAATTTGATGCCGAAACATGGCGATTGCACAGCGCGCAGCGTTACAACCGGGATGAGCGCCACGCCCATGATTACCGCTTCGAAATCCATGAGCGGGTAACGAGCTGATACCGGCTCAGCCGCTGATTTTCGAAACGAAGTCCTCATATTTGCCGCCGGCGCCGCGCGGGATGGCGTCGACACGCTCAAACGTCATGCGGAACGGATAGTGCAGGCATTCCTGCAAAGCCGCGGTCAATCGCAGACTTTCATCGGCGCTAAGGTCGCGCGGCATGACGAATTTCACCGCGACATGATTCAACGCATCCTGCACCAGCTGGATTTGCACGATCGGCGCGATGTCCAGCCATCGCTGGGACGGAAAGCTCGGCCAGTGCCGCACGCCATCCGGCCGCGACAGCATATTGCGCTGGCGCCCAACGATGCGGCGCAGCACCGGCAGGCCCCGACCGCAGCAACAGGGTTCGCCCACCTCGGCATAATCGCCATTCTCGTAGCGCAACAGCGGCATCGCGAAATTGTGCAGCGAAGACAGCACGACCCGCCCGGTTTCTCCAGGAACGCAAGGCCTGCCATCATTATCCAGCACTTCGAGAATCACGCTTTCCGCCTGCACATGGTACGCATCACACTCAGGGCATTGCAGGGCAAGATGACCGAGTTCCTCGCAGGAATAGGTATCCGCGAGACCCACTTCCCAGGCCGCGCGTACAACTTCACGCGTATCAGGGCGCAGCATCTCACCATAGGTGCGGGCCTGCTTCAGGCCCGGTAAAGTGATTCCAAGCTCAATGCTGCGTGCTGCCAGTGCATGAACATTCACCGCATGCGCGAGCAGATAGTCCGGATTCTCCCGGACAAGCCAGTGCAACTGCTCATCAATGTCCATCGACAGCCCGCGCACCACCGATGCACCCGTGACAAATGCCGCAGTCGCCGGACCCCAATTCGCCATCCGTGTTTCGCCCTTCGTACTGCGGATTGCCACGAGCTTGCCGCGCAGATTGCGACGGTGCCACAGATGATCGCGCAACAGCAGCGCATGCCACATGAACTGCGTCCACGCAGTGCCCAGTGTCACCAGCGGACTGCCGGTGGAGCCGGAAGATTCGGTACGGCCGACCGCACCGTGCGCTGCAGGCACATTGTCGCAATGCAGATCAGTCCCCGCATGCTGCACTTCGCGGCGCGTGCTGACCGGCAACTCCCGATAATCCGCCCATGACGCAATGCCGATCGCCGCCTGCGCGGCAAAAAGTCGGCGATAGTACGGTGAACGAGTCACTGCCTGGCGAAACACTTGCGCAAACTGCTGCAACTGCACTGTCTGCAACTGCTCGACGGGCCACCATTGACTTTGTTCAAACTGATATTGCAACGCCAGCATGCGCGAGGCAACATCGTCCGGAAACGCCGGCCAGACCATGCCGGGAAGTGCTGAGCGCAGCGTACCGATTGTTGCTGTTTTTGAAGTCCGCATAAGTGTGATGCAGTTTAGCATTCACCCGAATGACGATCGGGTATCATCAATTTCATGTCCGAATCAACACTCGAAGTTCCTGACGAACCCTTGTCAATCAGCGCACCACTCGCCTGGCAATACGCACAGCAGTCGTGCCGCCGGGATGCTGCAGATGGCATAAGTTGCGTGTGGAATCACGGATTGTGGCAGCTTTTACGCCTGATGAACCTCGCCGGTACGGCTGCAAACCGCAGCGGCTTCTACCAGCGCACGATCAGGACATTCATGGCGGAGAATCCGCAAGCGCACATCCTGGTTTCCGGTACTGCCGACTATGCAATGCTCGCCCAGATCGCGCTGGCAGCACAGCGAACTGGCGCCTCGCCTGCAGTCACCGTGGTTGATATCTGCGAAACCCCCCTGCATCTCAACCGCTGGTACGCCGGACGCAGCAACATCAAAATCAACACCGTGCGCAGCGACATGCTTGAATTCAAGCCCTCGTCTCTGTTCGATATGGTCTGTACGGACTCGTTTCTCGGGAGATTTCCGCACGCCCTCTGGCCGCAACTTGCCGCCCGCTGGCAGGCCCTGCTGCGACCAGGCGGCAGACTGCTGACCGCGAGTCAGTTGCGGCCTCCTGAGGGACCGGAAAAGCTGGTTTTTGACGAGCCGCAGATTATTGCCTTCCGCGACAAGGTTCTGGATAAGGTACGCCAAAGCGGGATACAAACCGGATTCACCGACGCAGCACTTGCCCAGGCAATCACGCAATACTGCAGATACCAGTCCAATTACCCGTTGCGTTCCGAAAACCATCTGCGGTTACTGCTGGAAAATGCCGGTTTCATTGTCGACGAGATGCCGACCGTCATCTCGGCATCCATAAAATACAGAAATCTGGACGCCCCGACGGTCTCAAGCGGCGGCAAATTCCTCTGCGTCGTCGCCACCCGGCGCTGATCACCTACACCGGACGATATTCAACTTCAGAAACAAAATCCTCGAATTTGCCGCCGGCACTGCGTGGTATCGAATCGCAGTAAACAACCTCCACACGAAACCGGGATGGCAACTTTGACAGCAGTTGCCTGCGCAATCGATCTTCCTGCGCGGCATCCAGCGGTGCGGCGACCACCAGCCGCGCTTCGATCAGTTCATAAGTCTTCTGCACAAGCTGATGCTGCCGGATACGCAGCTCTTCGGTCAGACCACGCAAGCCAAACCCCGGCCAGAACCGTTTGCCATTACCCAGTACCAGCATGTTGCGCACACGGCCGATGATGTGCCGGATTACCGGCAGGCCGCGTCGGCATGAGCATGGAGCACCAACCTCGGCGTAGTCCCCGATGTCATAACGCACGAGAGGCGTTGCAAAATTATTGAGCGCGGTCGCGACAACCCGGCCCACCGTCCCCGGCTCGCAGGGCTTGCCGGCATCGTC
>JAKFUJ010000025.1 GCA_021732805.1 Betaproteobacteria bacterium
TCTGCACGCGGCCTTCGGTGCTGATGTAGGTGCCGGCGGTTTCGGTGAACGGCGCAATCGGCAGCAGCACATGCGCGTATTCGGTAGCGCCATGCAGGAACGGGCTCATCGCCACCACCAGTTCCGCCTGTTTCAACGCAGCGATGGCCTGCCGCGGATTGTGCATGTCGAGTTCGGGTTCGGCGCCGAGCAGCAGGTACGCCTTCAGCGGCGCCTCGATCATCTGCCGCGCATTTTTTCCTGCGACTTTTCCGGTAGGTACGCAGCCGGCGACGTAGCCGCCAACGCTGTTCGCTGCCGCGCCGAGGAAACCAAAAGGGCAACCGAGGATCTGGGCCAGCGCCTGCGCCAATGCATGCAGTGTGCCGGCGGCAGCGTGCTGTTCAGCAAAATTACCGAGGAACACACCGGTATTCGTACCCGAGGCCAGACTTTCAGCGATGCGTTTGGCGGCATCGGTCACCGTCACGCCAGCCACTGCGCCACGCACCGCTTCCGGCACCGCGGCGTTTTTGATTTCAGCCGCGGCTTTCACCACCTGCGCCAGTGTCTGCGACAGCAGGGCCGGCGCAACAATGGCCTTGTTGGCGACGCGCATCAGCAGGTCGTCATCGGCAGCGTGAATCAGGTTCAACTGAGTCTGTTTTTTCGTCGACTGGCGCAGACGGTGCGCGAGCAGCGGATGATCCTTGCGCAAGGTCGAGCCGACCACCAGCACGCGATCCAGCGCGGCGATGTCGGCGATGTTCATGCCCAGCCAGGGAATGCCGGCCAATTTGCCGTCGGTACTGAAATCAGCCTGGCGCAAACGGAAATCGACATTGCCCGAGCCGTAGCCGCGCAGCAGCTTTTGCAACAGGTGCAGTTCTTCCAGCGTCTGGTACGGCGTCGCCAGCGCGCCGACGGTTTCAGCACCATGCGCGGCCTTGATGCGTTGCAGTTCTTTGGCGATGAATTCCAGCGCCACCGGCCATTCGACTTCCTGCCAGTTGCCGCCCTGCTTCAGCATCGGCTTCGCCAGGCGTTTGTCGGAATTCAGCGCTTCGTAGGAAAAGCGGTCCTTGTCCGACAGCCAGCATTCATTCACAGCCTCGTTGTCACGCGGCAGCGCGCGCATCACGCGGTTCTGCTTCATCTGCAGCGTCAGGTTGGAACCGAGGCCGCAGTGCGGGCTGACCGAAGGCTTGCGCGTCAACTCCCAGGTGCGGGCGCTGTAACGGAAGGGTTTCGAAGTCAGCGCGCCGACCGGACACAGGTCAATGGCATTGCCCGACAGTTCCGAATCGACGGTTTTGCCGACGAAGGTGATGATTTCCGCATGTTCGCCGCGACCGATCATCCCCAGTTCCATGATGCCGGCGATTTCCTGGCCGAAACGCACGCAGCGCGTGCAGTGGATGCAGCGCGTCATGTCGGTCGAGATCAGCGGCCCCAGGTTCTTGTTGGCGACGACGCGTTTGTCTTCCTCGTAACGCGAGCCGCTGCCGCCGTAACCCACCGCCAGATCCTGCAACTGGCATTCACCGCCCTGATCGCAGATCGGGCAATCCAGCGGATGGTTGATCAGCAGGAATTCCATGACGCCCTTCTGCGCGTTCACGGCACCGTCCGAATGCGTCCACACCTTCATGCCGTTGGTGACCGGCGTTGCGCAGGCGGGCAGCGGTTTCGGCGCCTTCTCCACCTGCACCAGGCACATGCGGCAGTTGGCGGCGATCGACAGTTTTTTGTGATAACAGAAGTGCGGCACGTAAATGCCGGCCTTGTTGGCAGCATCCATCACGGTGCTGCCTTCGGGCACTTCCATCAATTTACCGTCGAGTTCGAGTTCCAGCATGGCGTTGGCCTAGATATAAGGTGCGACCAGGCACTTCTTGTGGTCGATGTGATATTGGAATTCGTCGCGGAAATTCTTGATGAAGGCGCGCACCGGCATCGCCGCGGCATCACCCAGCGCGCAGATGGTGCGGCCCTGGATGTTGTCGGCGACCTTGTTCAGCATGTCGAGGTCTTCGGGCCGGCCCTGACCGTGTTCGATGCGGTGAACCATCCGGTACAGCCAGCCGGTGCCTTCGCGGCAGGGCGTGCACTGGCCGCAGGACTCTTCGTAATAGAAGTACGACAGCCGCAGCAGCGACTTCACCATGCAGCGCGTCTCGTCCATCACGATCACCGCGCCGGAACCGAGCATCGAGCCGGCCTTGGCGATGGAGTCGTAATCCATGTCGGTGGCCATCATCACGTCGGCGGTCAGCACCGGCATCGAGGAGCCGCCGGGGATTACGGCTTTTAATTTTCGGCCGTCGCGCATGCCGCCGGCCATTTCCAGCAACTTGGGGAACGGCGTGCCGAGTTTCACTTCGAAATTGCCCGGCCGCGCCACGTCGCCCGACACCGAAAACAGCTTGGTGCCGCCGTTGTTGGGTTTGCCGAGATTGAGGAAGGCTTCACCGCCGTTGACGATGATCCACGGCACTGCCGCGAAAGTCTCGGTGTTGTTGATGGTGGTCGGCTTGCCGTAGAGCCCGTAACTCGCCGGGAACGGCGGTTTGAAGCGCGGCTGCCCCTTCTTGCCTTCGAGCGACTCCAGCAGCGCGGTTTCTTCGCCGCAGATATAGGCGCCGTAACCGTGGTGGCCATGCAACTGGAAGGAAAAATCGGTGCCGAGGATTTTGTCGCCGAGATAACCTGCGGCGCGCGCCTCATCCAGCGCTTCCTCGAAACGTTCGTAGACATCCCACACTTCGCCGTGGATGTAGTTGTAACCCACGGTGATGCCCATCGCGTAACCGCCGATGATCATGCCTTCGATCAGGCTGTGCGGGTTGTAACGCAGGATGTCACGATCCTTGAATGTGCCCGGCTCGCCTTCGTCCGAATTGCACACGAGGTATTTCTGCCCCGGAAACTGCCGCGGCATGAAGCTCCACTTCAGCCCCGTCGGGAAACCGGCGCCACCGCGGCCGCGCAGCGAGGATTTTTTCAGCTCGTT
>JAKFUJ010000155.1 GCA_021732805.1 Betaproteobacteria bacterium
TGGCGGGTGCGGAATTCTCCGATCCGAAGTTTCATGCGTTCTGGGCCAAGGCCGAGGAACTGGGCGTGCTGATTTTCATCCATCCGCAAAGCACGCCGCAACTGGAGCCGCGCTTCAAGGGCAACGGCTGGCTGTCTAATACCATCGGCAATCCGCTGGATACCACGATTGCGCTGTCGCACCTGATATTCGAAGGCACGCTGGATCGTTTTCCGGGCCTGAAAATCTGTTCGGCGCATGGCGGCGGTTTTCTGCCGTCGTATGCGCCGCGTTCGGACCAGACGCTGCGCGTGGCGCCGGAAATGGATACCGGGGTCAAGCTGAAAAAGAAACCGACCGAGTATTTGCGTGGAATGTATTTCGACACGCTGGTGTTTACCGATGAAGCGCTGCGCCATCTGGCGGCGGAAGTCGGCGTCAGCCAGCTGGTCATCGGCACCGACCATCCGATTCCGTGGCAAAGCGGATCAGTGGACCATATTCTCAATGCGCCGGGTTTCACCGACGCCGAACGCCGGGCCATGCTCAGCGAGACGGCGGCGAAATTGCTCGGCATCCCCTTGTAATTTTTCAAACTGGAGGTGGTCATGGAACGCAGGCAAGCAAGTGAGTATCCGCCGGAAGTGATGAAACTGTTTGACGGCTATGTGCATGGCGGCATCACCCGCCGCGAGTTTCTGGATCGTGCAGGAAAATATGCGGTGGGCGGTTTCGGCGCGGCGGCGATGCTGGAGAGCTTGCAGCCGAATTTTGCGTGGGCGGAGCAGGTGAAAAAGGATGATGCGCGCATCAAAACGGCTTACATGGAATATGACTCGGCCAGCGGTTCCGGGAAAATGCGCGGCTACATGGCGCAGCCGGCAAAAGCGGCGGGCAAACTGCCCGCGGTGCTGGTGATCCATGAAAACCGCGGACTGAATCCGTACATTGAAGATGTGGCGCGGCGGCTGGCGCTGGCGAACTATGTGGCGTTTGCACCGGATGCGTTGTTCCCGCAGGGCGGTTATCCCGGCGACGAGGACAAGGGGCGCGCGATGTTTGCCGCGCAGGATGCAAAAAAACGCAGCGAGGATCTGTACAACGGTGCGCTGTTCCTGAAATCACGTCCCGAGGTCACCGGCAAAATGGGCGTGGTCGGATTCTGTTTCGGCGGCAGCGTGTCCAACGCGCTGGCGGTGCGCATGCCGGATCTGGCCGCGGCGGTGCCGTACTACGGCAGCCAGCCGGCAGCAGCAGACGTTGCGAAAATAAAGGCGCCGTTGATGATTCACTACGCCGGACTCGATGAACGCATCAATGCCGGATGGCCTGCGTACGAAGAGGCATTGAAAGCGAACAAGGTGCGCTACACCATGCACATGTACGACAACGTCAATCACGGTTTTCACAACGACACCACGCCGCGTTTTGACGAAGCGGCGGCGAAACTGTCGTGGCAGCGCACGCTGGATTTTTTCAACCAGCATCTGCGCGGCTGATGTCATGACGCACCGCGCGCGCCATTGCGCCATGGCGTGCGCGTGTGTGCTGTTGTTGGCGGCGGGCGCGAGCCGCGCGCAGCAGGCGGCCAGCGATGCGGAGTATCCGGTGCGGGCGATTCGCATCATCGTCGCGGATTCGGCCGGTTCAGCGGATGATTTTTTTGCACGCGTTCTGGGCGCGGACCTCGAGGCTTTTTACAGGCAGCGCGTAGTCATTGACAGCCGGCCCGGTGCGGGCGGGCTGATCGGCAACGCGCGTGTATCGCGGGCCGGCGCCGATGGTTACACGCTGGGTCTGGTCGGGGTGACCCGTCTCATCAACGCGCTGTTGCGTGATCAACCGCCGTACCGCGCGCTGGCCGACATTACCGGCGTGGCCCACGTTGCCTCGATCACCAACGTGCTGGTGGTGGCGCCGGGCCTCCCGGTACGCTCGGCGCCGCAGTTTGTCGGTTACGCACGCGTGCGCCCCGGTGAGCTCAACTATGCGTCTCTGGGTATCGGCTCTGCTTCGCATCTGGCCGCAGAAGTGTTCTCGCGCACGCTGGGCATTGATGCGGTGCACGTGCCGTTCCGCGCGTTGACGAATACCTTTGTCGAGATGGGGCTGGGGCGCGTGCATTACGCGGTGCTGACCCTGCCCGCGGTGCGCGCGCCGGTGCACGAAGGCCGTTTGCGCGCGCTCGCGGTGATGACGCCGGGGCGCAGCAGTGTGCTACCCGATATTCCGGCAATCGCGGAACTCGGTTTGCCCGAAGCGCAGTTCGATAGCTGGTCGGGCATCGTCGCGCCCGCCGGCACGCCGCGGCGCATCGTCGAACAGTTGCACGGCGATATCGTACGTGCGCTGCGCACTTCAAAATTGCGCAAGCAGTTCCTGGTTCAGGGAGCAGAGTCAACGCCCGAGAGCACGCCGGATGGTTTCATGCGTCATATGCAGGAGGAGTATCTGCGCTTCGAGACGCTGATCCGGCGCAGCGATATCCGGACGGAATAAAAAACCCCCGCTTGCGCGGGGTTTGTCGTGATGAGTGTCGAAAATCAGGTGCCGCGACCCCACAGTCCGCAGTAGCGGCGCAATACGAACTGCAGGTTGTTTTTGTAGCCGGGCCAGTCTTCGTACTTGGGCAGCGTGACTTCTTTTTCCGCCGTGTCCCAGCATTTGCCTTCGCGCGCCGCGACCTTGACGGCTTCCGAGGCATCGCGCAGGAATTGCAGCTGGGCGCGCACGTCGTCCTTGGTGCCGAGGCGGCCACCGGGCTGGCCCGGATGTCCGGGGATCAGACGCTCCCAGTCCATCTTGAGCATCGACTCGATGGATTTTTCGGCTTCGAGCGGATGGAAGTCGATCATGCCGCGTCCCGGGACCGAGCCCACCGACAGCACGTCGACGACGAACAGGATTTTCTCCTTGGGCAGTCGCATGGCGATGGTGCTGTCGGAGTGGTTGAGCCCGTGGTAGGTCAGCTCGAGCACGGTGCCGCCGAGTTTGATTTCGCGTTTCTTTTCC
>JAKFUJ010000072.1 GCA_021732805.1 Betaproteobacteria bacterium
TATACTGTTTTGATATGGCAACCCTGTCTTTTCAACCCAACATGACGAGTGAACTGATGATTCCAACTCTTCGAATACACATGCCGCGTGGACTGCTGGTCTGCGGCGTTGCCGCTGCTTTGAGTTTTGCCGTTACTGCGCATGCCGCTGAAGACGGCGCGAAATATCCGTCGAAAGCGATTCGTTTCATCGTGCCGTTTCCGCCCGGTGGCGGCAATGACACCATCGCGCGACTGGTCGGCCAGCAGATGGCGGTGACCATGGGACAGCAGATCATGGTGGATAACCGGCCCGGCGCCGCCGGTGCGCTTGGTGCGCAGATTGCAGCGACAGCACCGGCCGATGGCTACACCATTTTTCTGGCGGGTGTGGGCAGCCACGGCCTGAATCCGAATCTGCGCAAGAAACTGCCGTACGATGCGATCAAGGATTTCGACGCGGTGAGCCTGATTGCTTCGGCGCCACTGCTGGTGGTCGTGCACCCGTCACTGCCGGTGAAATCGGTGAAAGAACTGGTCGCGCTTGCCAAGTCAAAACCTGGTGCAATCAATTACGCGTCGAACGGCACCGGCGGTTCGTCGCACATGGCGGTGGAACTGTTTGACATGATGAGCGGCACAAAAATGCTGCACGTGCCGTACAAGGGGCTGTCCCCGGCGCTGACTGATCTGCTGTCGGGCGAGGTGCAGGTCATGTTCTCCAGCGCAGTGGCGATGCTGCCGCAGGTCAAAGCGGGGCGCCTGCGCGCAATCGCAATGACCGGCAGCAAGCGGTCGCCGGCGATCCCGGATATCCCGACCGTGGCCGAGGCCGGCATCAAGGGTTATGAGACGGGCTCATGGTACGGCGTGGTTGCGCCTGCCGGCACGCCCAAATATGCGATCGACAAACTGAGCAGCGAAATTATCCGCATCACCAAATCACCGCAGATCACCAACAAGCTGGTGGAGGAGGCGGTGATTCCGGTGGGCAGCACACCGGCCGAGTTCTCGGCCTATATCAAGTCGGAAATCGCCCGCTGGGGCAAGGTCATCAAGGCGGGCAAGATCACCATCGAATAATCCGGCAGCGGCGTTTATGTCGTGCGTCGACCGAGGAGTACCATGCGCAACATCATCACGATCGCAGTAATGTTCTTCTGCAGCGCGATTGCAGCCACCCTGTACGCGGAGCCGTATCCGGTGAAGCCGGTGCGCATTATCGTGCCATACCCGCCGGGATCCTCCTACGACACGGTCAGCCGGATTGTCGGCGAGGTGCTTGCCGACGCGTTCAAAAAACCCTTTGTCATCGACAATCGCACCGGCGCCAGCGGCACCATCGGTGTCAATCTGCTGGCGCGGGCCGCTGCCGACGGGCATACGCTGGGCGTGTTTGGCAACAACCAGACCATCGTCTCGGCTGTCAGCGCAAAACCGCCCTATGACCTGCTGCGTGATACCACGCCATTGGCGCGGGTCGCCTCGATTGACAGCGTCATCGTGGCCTCGCAGGCGCTGCCGGTGCAGAATCTTCGCGAAATGATCGCACTGTTCAAAGCCAGTCCCGGCAAATATCGTTACGGTTCCGGAGGCATTGCCAGCAGTTCGCATTTGATGGGCGCGATGTTTGCGACGCAGGCCGGTGTCGAATTGCTGCATGTGCCGTACAAGGGCGGATCGGTGGGCATCATCGCGGTGATGGGCAATGAAGTGCAGATGCAGATCACCACCATCGTCAATGCAAAGCCGCTGGTGCAATCCGGCAGGCTGCGCGGCATCGCCGTTGCATCACAAAAACGCTCCGCGCATCTGCCTGAATTGCCGACTGCCGCGGAGGGCGGATTGCCGGGCTACGAGTTCGTGCAGTGGTTCGGTGTGTTCATCACCCCGGGCACGCCCGCGCCGGTACTCCGGCAGTTGAGCGCCGAATTGCAGCAGGCACTGGCCCGTCCGCAAGTGCGTGCCCGGTTCACGACGGCCGGCAGCGACCCGTACTACGAGTCATCAGACGGCTTTACGGCTCATGTCAAGGCAGAAATAGCGCGCTGGGGAACGGTGATCAAAACAGCACAGATCAAGCTGGAGTGAAGCCGGGAAGGGTTGCGTGCACCGCGTGAAGTTATTGCCGGTCGGGGCGCTTGCGCGTGATCGCGATGACCGGCAGCAAACGGTCGCCGGCGATTCCCGACATCCTGACCGTGGCCGGCATCAAGGGTTATGAGGCGGGTTCATGATACGGCGTGGCCGCGCCTGCCGGCACGCCGAAAAATGCGATCGACAAACTGGGCAGCGAAATTATCTGCGTCACCAAATCACCGCAGATCACCAACAAGCCGGTGGAGGAAGCGGTGATTCCGGTGGGCAGCACGCCAGCCGAATTTTCGGTCTGCATCAAGTCCGGGATCGCGCGTTGGGGCAAGATCATCAAGCAGGCGAAAATTCAGCCGACCTGAGCAGTCGTGATCCGACCGACCAAAAAAAACGGCGCAAAGCACCGTTTTTTTTAGAGCGGGATATCAGGCGGCGGCGTGTTGTTTCCTGCGCCGTCCCACCCAGCCCAGTATGCCCAGGCCTGCGGCCAGCAAGCCGTATATTTCGGGCTCAGGGACTGGGGTGGTGAAATTGATGCCGATGACGAAGTCATCCCAGTCGCCGAGTGTGGCGGAGCCGGCGCTGTCGTTATAGCCGAGTACAAATTGATACGAATTACCCAATACGCTCAAGTTCTGGCCGATCAGCCCTATTGAAGTGTTCGGGGACCAGATTCCGCCATTGGTTGCAGAAGAGTTTGTCGGGCTGACAGTCTCGACGAACCTGAAGTTAAGAGGGCCGATAATGTTAACGTTCTCGCTGATTGATGTCCCGACCGGATTGCTCTCGAACAGGTTGAGGCCGCTGACCTGCAAGTTCAGCGAACTGGTGAATCCGGATTCCTGACCAAGATACGTGTACGTGGCGACACCGGTTTGATTGGTCACCAAAGTACCCAGATCAACCGACGTGCCAA
>JAKFUJ010000137.1 GCA_021732805.1 Betaproteobacteria bacterium
CTGCGCCACGATAAATTTATCAATAAAAACAAATACTTATGGATAATCCATGGAGCTGACCGCGGAAGAGAAAAAAATGTTGCGCGGCGACCTCGGCCCTGCGGCACAGGAAGCGTTGCAACTGCAACTGGAGGTCGGCAAGTTTTTCGGCGCGAAACGTTTTGTGCCGGTATCGAATGTGCACATGATGGGTGATATCGAAGTCATGGGCGATTCAGGCAAGTCTTTCCTTGAGCGCGCCGCAAAACTCGGCGCGAAATGTGTGCGCCCGACGACGACCAACGCGCGCTGCGTGGATTTCGCTTATGCCGATCAGCTGCAGCAAAACAAAACCGAAGTCGCCAAGGAAAAGGAACTGATCGCCTGTCTGCGCAAGATGGATGTGATCACCGCCGACACCTGCATCAACTACCAGACGCTGTATCAGCCGCACCTCGGCGAACATGTGGCCTGGGGCGACACCGGGACAGTGATCTATGCCAATTCGGTGTTCGGCGCGCGCTCCAATTTTGAATCAGGCCCCGCGGCGCTGGCCGCCGGCATCACCGGTCGTGTGCCGGAATACGGATTCCATCTTGATGCACACCGACGCGGCTCGATCCAGGTCAACCTGAAGGCCGATCTCAAGGACTTCGCCGACTGGGGTGCGGTGGGCAAGATCGTCGGCTCGGCGCACCAGAATTATTACGCGGTGCCGGTATTCAACGGCATGAAACATCGCCCATCGGCTGATGAGCTGAAACATCTCGGCGCATCGCTGGCGAGTTACGGTTCGATGGGCATGTTCCACATGGTCGGCGTGACGCCGGAGGCGGCAACCCTGAAGGCCGCGTTCGCCGGCAACAAGCCGAAGGCGGTGATCAACATCACCAATCGCGACATCGAACGTGTTTATGCCGGCTACGACACGCAGAACAATCCGTTGAATCTGGTGGTGTTCTCCGGGCCGCAGCAATCGCTGTTTGAAATGAAAATACTGGCTGACCTGCTCGCCGGGCGCAAGGTGCGCGGCGGCAGCCAGTTGTTCATCACCACCAGCAACGGCGTCAAAAGCGCGGCGCGTGAACTGGGCTATCTGCAAACCATCGAGTCTTCCGGCGCCACGGTGCTGGAAGGCGTGTGCTTCTATATCCTGCAGAATCTGCCGCAGATGCGGGTGCGCGAAGGCTGGAGCAATCTGGTCACCAACTCGGCGAAACTGGCCAACATCATCGGTGCGCACAAGTTTCATTCCATGCTGCGGCGCACGGCAGAGTGCATCGATATCGCCTGCACCGGCAAGGATGTGCGATGACGGCCAAACGCAAAGTCATGCAGGCGAGCGCGAAAACCATACGTCTGAAACGCGCATTCGGCGCCGTGGTCGAAGGTGAGGCGCTGGTTTCGACGGAAGGATTTTCGCCGCGCTACGATCTTGATCGGTGGAGCGGCCTGATTTCGCGGCCCGGCCATGCGCTGGAAGGCCACAACATCAAGGACAAGATCCTGATCACGCCCAGCGCCAAGGGCGGCATAGCCGCCGGCTGGGCGTTCTATGACATCCAGCACAAGGGCATCGCGCCCAAGGCTTTCGTGTTTGGCGTCACCAACCCGGTGATGGTTCAGGGCGCCGTGTTCGCCGGCATCACCATCACCGAAGGCTGGTCCGCCGACCCGTATGCAATCATTCGCACCGGTGATATCGTGCGTGTCGACCCCGCAAAAAAAACGCTGACCGTGGTGAAGAAAAGATAATCGCGGCCGCTTGAACCGCGGGACCAGGAGGAGCCCATGCGCAGCATCAGTTTTCTGAGTCTCGCCGTCCTGCTCTTGTCCGCTGCCGCGCCGCTGGCAGCCCAGAACTATCCCAACCGTCCTGTCCGCTTCATCGTCGGATTTCCGCCTGGCGGCACCAACGACATCATTGCACGCTTGTTCGCGCCCAGGCTCGCCGAGGGTCTGGGACAGCAGGTGGTGGTTGAAAACCGTGGCGGCGCCAATACCGCGATCGCCTCGGAACTGTTCGTGCGTACGGCGCCCGACGGCTACACCATCATGCTCAATGGGCCCGGCCATGCCACCAACCCCTCAATGATCAAGCTCAATTTTGATTCCATCAAGGATTTTGCTTTTGTCACTCTGGTGGCGGAATCGCAGAACCTGCTGGTGGTACACCCGTCGCTGCCGGTGAACAATGTAAAAGAACTGATCGCATTTTCCAAAAAACGCCCGGGCGAGATCAATTACGGCTCCTCCGGCATCGGTACCACAGTGCATCTGTCGGCGGAACTGTTCAAATTCATGACCGGGGTGAAATGGGTGCATGTTGCCTACAAGGGTGGCGGGCCGGGGCTGACCGGTCTGCTGTCCGGCGAAGTCTCCCTGTATTTCGGCAACGTGCCCACCGTCATCACTCCGGCGCGTGCCGGCAAACTGCGGCCGCTGGCGGTGACCGGGGTCAGACGCTCCTCGGCCGCGCCCGAGATTCCCACAGTAGCTGAAAGCGGCGTGCCGGGCTACGAGGTCACTTCCTGGTACGGCTTGTCGGCGCCGGCCAAAACGCCGCAGGCCATTATTGCGCGGCTTAACAGCGATGCGGTGCGCGCGTTGAACAATGCAGAACTGCGCGACCGATTGCTGGGCCTCGGTGCAGATCCGGTCGGCAATACACCGGAACAATATGCCGCCTTTATCCGGGCTGAAATCGACAAATGGGCCAATGTGATCAAGGCCGCCGGTATCAAAAGTGAATGACCGTTACAGGGAGGCGTTGATGAAAACATTACGTAACACGGGTTTATTCATGTTGTTGTGCGTATCGGTTACAGCCGCACATTCGCAGAGCTATCCGACCAAGCCGATCCGCGTCATTGTCGCTTACACGCCTGCCGGCACCACCGATATTCTCGCGCGTGCAGTGGGCCAGAAAATGACCGAAGCCTGGGGCCAGACCGTGATCGTCGACAACCGTCCCGGCGCCAACGGCAA
>JAKFUJ010000242.1 GCA_021732805.1 Betaproteobacteria bacterium
TTGAGGGCGTCACCTGATTCTGCATGTTGCGCAGGGCCTTGCTCATCACCGTGGTGCCGGTAATATCGACCGCGCCGGTGGCAGGATAGGCATTGACCAGGGTCAGCCCGGCGGCATCGACTGTGGCCATGCACAGCAGCAGAACCGCGAGTGTGTGACGCATCATGGCTGTATCAGACCGCAGATTCGTCAACGACAGCCTGCGGCCCCCAGCGCAACCACACGCGCAGCCGGCGAAAGTCATCGGCATCCAGACTGTCCGCGAGCAGTATGACGTGCGCACGCCGCCGTCGGCCGTCGAGGGCGATATTCAGTATCGTCATGCGTACCCCAACCATGCTGCTGTCCAGAACCTGCCCGCGACATGAACGGCCATCGCCAACAGTAATCCGCACTGCTTCACGGTCACTGAACGCCAACGTAGTAATGGCATGGGGGCCGCGCCGCAACGCGTGATGCCGCACCGAATGGGCGGCGCTGACCAGCA
Source organism: Betaproteobacteria bacterium (assembly GCA_021732805.1). Taxonomy (GTDB): domain Bacteria; phylum Pseudomonadota; class Gammaproteobacteria; order Burkholderiales; family SG8-41. The sequence goes on from JAKFUJ010000242.1 coordinate 488, forward strand.
GCAGCAGCGTTGCCGCGCCTGCAAGCCAGACCGGCAACCCCAGCATCCACAGCAATGCGGCGGTTGCCGCATGCGCGACGATCAGGATAAACGCCAACTGGTGCGAAGGCCGCAGACCAATGGGCATGGAGTGCATGGAGGATGCGGGCATCATGGGGGGAGCATTGCAGCGGATTCGACCGTGGAAAGCAATCAGCCGCAGGAATTCATATAAGTAATTGTTTTTATTATACTTTTATTACCTGATCGAGGGCGTGCGTTATGATTCGGGAGGCAGCCTGGCTGCAATTCACAAAGGCATCAGCGACGTGACCGCAATCGCACTCCCCCAGCATGCACTGCTGCGTTTTTCCGGCCCGGACGCGCAGAATTTCCTGCACGGCCAACTGACCTGCGACCTGCCCGCACTCCAGCCTGGCAGCAGCACCTACGGCGGTTATTGCACACCCAAAGGCCGGCTGCTGGCGACGTTCCTGCTGTGGGCCGATGCCGACGGCTACACAATGATGCTGCCCGCAGACATCGCCGGCCCCATCCGCAAACGGCTGAGCCTGTACGTGCTGCGATCCAGGGTAAAAATCGAAGACCTCACGGCGGATCACGCCATTATCGGCATCTACGGTACGGATGCCGCTCAACAGCTCGCGACGAGTCCGGAGCGGGATCATCAGGCGTTGACCGGCGACGGTGTGACCATCATCCGCGTGCCGGAAAAACGTTATCTGAAAATCATCCCCGGCAAACAACCGGACCTCGCCGATGGCAGCGCAGCCTGGAGCGGACTGGATATTGCCGCGGGGGTTGCCTTGATTACACCGGCAACACAGGAAGAATTTGTGCCGCAGATGGTCAATCTCGATCTGATCGGCGGGCTGAGTTACACCAAGGGTTGTTATCCGGGTCAGGAAATCGTCGCCCGCACCCATTATCTCGGCAAGCTGAAGCAGCGCATGTACCGCATCAGTGTCGATGCGCCTGCAGCGCCCGGGGACAAACTGTATTGCCCGGCACTCGGGGATCAGGCAGGCGGCATGATCGTCAGCGCCGCGCCTGCCGCCAACGGGCAATCCGATGCATTGGCGGTGTTGCAGACTGCGCATGCCCGGACTGCGCCGTATCATCTCGGTACCCTGCAGGGGCCGCTGCTGGCGCTGCAAGCCCTGCCCTACACCATTCCCTGACTGCGAAAATCATCTGTGGCCTGGTCGTATTACATTTATTACCGAGTCGACGCAGCGCATGTCGAAGCCTGCACCGTCGCCGCGCAAAAACTGCTGGCGGCCGTCAAGTCCGGCACCGGCATCAGCGGTCGTCTGCTGAAAAAACACAACGAGCCGCTGTTGTGGATGGAAATCTACGAACCGGTGAACGAAGAAGCGAAATTCGAATGGGAACTGGCCGAAGCCGTCGCCGCATCCGGAATCAACGAACTGCTGCAAGGCGGCAGTGCGCGACACGTCGAATGCTTCAGGGAATAAAACGATGTGCCTGATCCTGTTCGGCTTTCGCGCGCATCGCCATTTTCCGCTGGTGGTCGCCGCCAACCGTGATGAGCATTACAGCCGCCCTGCTGCCCCCGCCGCATTCTGGGATGACCATTCCGACATTTACGGAGGACGCGACCTGGAAAAAGGCGGCACCTGGATGGGCATCAACTGCAACGGCCGCTTTGCCGCGATCACCAATTACCGTGAAGGCCAATCCGGCGCTGTGGCGCCACGCTCCCGCGGCGAACTGGTCAGCGGGTTTTTGACCGGCAGCGAAAGCGCGCCGGATTTTTTTTGCACAGCCGCACAATCGGCGCACGACTACAACCCGTTCAGCATGATCGCCGGGGATCTCCATACACTGCATTTTTATTCCAACCGCGGCAACGGCATCACGCCGGTGATGCCCGGCATGCACGGCCTGAGCAATCACCTGCTGGATACGCCATGGCCGAAAGTGATCGCCGGCACTGCGGTGATTGCCGCGACACGCGATCAGGATGAGCCGGATGCGATCAGCGCCGCGCTGTTTGCGGTGCTTGCAGACCGCGGCGCCGCGCAGGACACACAACTGCCGCATACCGGCATCGACCGCCAGCGGGAACGGGAACTGTCGCCGCCATTCATCAGTGGCGAACATTACGGCACTCGCACTTCCACCGTGCTGCTGATACACGCCTCGGGTGACGTGTTTTTTCACGAAAAACGCTTTGGTTCCGGTGGAGTGCCGCAGGGTGAAGCTGCACGTGCGTTCCGCTTGGAACGCACCAGCACCGTCACAGGCTGAGCGACATCTTCCGGTGCGGTATGCCGGCCTCGGTGAATGTTTCGCCATGGACGACAAAACCGAGTCTGGCGTAAAAATCCAGCGCATGGGTCTGCGCATGCAGATGCAGTTCGCGAATCCCCTGCTCCCGGGCCTGAGTCGTCAGCCACGCCATGATCGCGCTGCCGACACCGCGAAAGCGCCAGTAGCGCAACACGGCCA
>JAKFUJ010000102.1 GCA_021732805.1 Betaproteobacteria bacterium
ACCCGTGAACTCTGGCTGTGTACCAGACTTTTCTTTTCTTCCAGCTTAATTACGCAGGTGCCTTCGGTGCCGACCAGTGCGCGCGCGACGTTGAACCCGTTTTCCGGCAGCAGTTGGTCGAGGTTGTAGCCGGAGACACGGCGCTTGATTTTCGGGAAACGGGCGCGGATCAGGTCGGCGTATTTGTCGCGCAGCGCGCGCAGCCGGCCGTAGATTTCGCCGCGGCGGCCGCCGGCGCGGATGATGCGCACCAGTTCGTCTTCGCTGGTCGGGCCGACGGTCAGGCGCAGGCCGTCGTAGGTGATGATGTCCAGGGTTTCGACGTTGTCGACGGTTTTGCCCGCCATCACCGAATGCGCGCCGCAGGAGTTGTTGCCGATCATGCCGCCCAGTGTGCAGCGGCTGTGTGTTGCGGGATCCGGACCGAAGGTCAGGCCGTGTTGTTCCGCGGCATCGCGCAGCGTGTCGCAGACGGTGCCCGGTTCCACCCGCGCGGTGCGCGTGACCGCATCGATTTCGAGCACGCGGTTCAGGTATTTGGAGGTATCGATGACCACCGCGATGTTGACGCACTGGCCGTTTTGCGAAGTGCCGCCGCCCCGGGGCAGTATCGGCACGCCGCGTTCACTGCAGATATCCAGCGTTTCGGCGATGTCCTCGATGCTGCGCGGAATGACCACGCCGATCGGCACCTGGCGGTAATTCGAGGCGTCAGCGGAATAGGCTGCCCTGGCGCCGGTATCGAAACGGACTTCGCCGGTGATACGGCTTTTCAGCTGGTCGGCGAGCGTGGCGGGGTCGGCGGCCGCAGGCGGCAACGGATGACCATCTACGGGGGCGTTCAATTCGACTCCGGGGTTAGCAGCGAGCTGCGGCAGGATGTAACGGTAGGCGGATTGTAACGTGCCCGTTGTTGGCGAATAAAACCGCAGGTAAAACAAAGAGTTGCATCGCTAGTGTAATCCGCATCATTTATAAATTAAGCAATAAAAACAATGGGTTGAATGGTTTTTTGCAAGCGCTTGCAACCAGTTGCTTTGGCAGCGTATCATGCGGGTCCGCCGGTCGCATTGCCGCGGACCGGACAGAATTTTTAATGAAGTTGTGCTTGCGTGAGCCGGGGGGGATGACAGAAGACCGCCACCTCAGCCGCCACCCTTTTTATATCGTGGAGGAACTCCCATGAATACCATGGCAGACAGCAAAAATATCGCCAAAGCATCCGCTGCCGGCGGCAAAGTACGGATGACGCCGTCGGAGGCTTTTGTCGAGACAATGGTTGCGCAGGGCGTCAAGGACACCTTCGGCATTGTCGGTTCGGCATACATGGACGCGCATGACCTGTTTCCGCTGGCCGGCATCCGATTTCTGTCGGTGGCGCATGAACAGAATGCCGCGCACATGGCCGACGGCTATTCGCGGGTCACCGGCAAACACGGCGTGTGCATCGCGCAGAACGGTCCCGGCATCACCAATTTTGTCACCGGCATAGCCGCCGCGTACTGGGCGCATTCGCCGGTGGTGTGCGTGACGCCGGAATCGGGCAGCCTGTCGATGGGCCTCGGCGGCTTCCAGGAAACCGAGCAGATGCCGATATTCTCGAAAATCACCAAGTGGCAGGTGCATGTCAATTCGCCGCTGCGCATTGCCGAACTGACCGGCCGAGCGTTTGATATCGCAATGGCTGAACGCGGCCCGGTGCAAATCAACATTCCGCGCGATTATTTTTACGGCGAAGGTGATTACGACATTCCGCAGCCGCACAAGCTGGAGCGCGCCGCCGGTGGTCCCGAATCACTGGATGCTGCGGCCAAATTGCTGGCCAAGGCCAAGTTCCCGGTGATCCTGTCCGGTGGCGGCGTGATCATGGGCAACGGCATCAAGGAATGCGTGGCGCTGGCGGAGTATCTGACTGCGCCGGTGGTGAATTCCTATCTGCACAATGATTCGTTCCCGGCCAGTCATGCCTTGTGCTGCGGCCCGCTGGGGTACCAGGGTTCGAAGGCCGCGATGAACATCATCGCCAAAGCGGACGTGGTGCTGGCACTGGGTTCGCGGCTGGGACCTTTTGGCACATTGCCGCAGCACGGCCTCGACTACTGGCCAAAAAACGCCAGGATCATCCAGGTCGATACTGATTCACGCATGCTCGGACTGGTCAAGAAAACCTCCATTGGAATCTGCGGTGATGCCCGGCTGGCCGCAAAAGCGCTGCTCGAACGCGTCAAGGGCATCGTCAAGCTGATGCCGAATAAGGCGCGTCTCGCCGAAGTGCAGAAAGCGAAACAAGCCTGGACCGAAGAGCTCGATAAATGGCCATCACCGAATACCAAGAGTCGCATCGGTCCGCGGCAGGCGCTGGCGGCACTGGCGCGTGCAATGCCGAAAAATGCGATGGTCTCCACCGACATCGGCAATGTGTGTTCGGTGTCCAACAGCTACCTGCATTTCGAACAGGCGCCGTCGTTCCTCGCAGCGATGAGTTTCGGCAATTGCGGCTATGCCTTCCCGGCGGCGATGGGCGCCAAGGTTGGTCGTCCCGATCGTCCTGCCATTGCCTACGTCGGCGACGGCGCCTGGGGGATGAGCCTGAATGAAGTGATGACCTGCGTGCGCGAGAAAATTCCGGCGGTGGCTGTGGTGTTCAACAACGGTCAGTGGGGCGCCGAGAAAAAGAACCAGGTTGATTATTTCGAGAATCGTTTCCTCGGTACCAACCTGCAGAACCCGAATTTCGCCGATGTCGCAGAAGCCATGGGCGCGCAGGGACTGACGGTCGAACACGTCGATGAAGTCGGTGATGCATTACGCGCAGCAGTGCGTTCCAACAAGCCGACGGTGATCAACATGATGCTGACGCAGGAACTGGGCGACCCGTTCCGCCGCGATGCCTTCCGCCAGCCGCAGCGGCTGCTGGCCAAGTATCGCAAGCACAGTGCCAAGCAATATCGTTAATCAGC
>JAKFUJ010000470.1 GCA_021732805.1 Betaproteobacteria bacterium
GCTTTCATGTTTCGCCATTTTTATGGTCTCTGTACCGATGTTCTTCATGCAAACAATTTCTGCACCCGGGCGATCGACGCCGCCAGCGCATCGACTTCGGCCATGGTGTTGTAAAAGGCAAACGACGCGCGGCAGGTCGCTGGCACCTTGAAGCGCTGCATCACCGGCTGCGCACAATGGTGGCCGGTACGGATTGCCACCGCATCATCATTGAGCAGGGAACCGACGTCATGCGGATGTACGCCTTCCACTGAAAATGACAGCACCGCGGCTTTTTTCTCAGCAGTGCCGATCAGGCGTATGCCGGGCATGCGGTTGAACTGGTCGGTGGCGTAATCGAGCAGATCGGTTTCATGTGCGGCAATACGTTCGATACCGATGCCCGACAGGTAGTCAATGGCGGCACCCAGCGTGATCGCCTCTTCAATCGGCGGCGTGCCGGCCTCGAACTTGGCGGGAATTGGCGCGTAAGTGGTTTTTTCGAAAGTGACTGACAGAATCATGTCGCCGCCGCCCTTGAACGGCTGCATTTTTTCAAGCAAAGCGGCCTTGCCGTACAACACGCCGATGCCGGTCGGGCCACAAAGCTTGTGGCCGGAGAAGGCGTAAAAATCACAGTCAAGATCCTGCACATCAACCTTCAGGTGCGGCGCCGCCTGCGCGCCGTCGACCAGCACCGGCACGCCGTGCTCGTGTGCGATGGCGATCATTTCCTTCACCGGCGTGATCGTGCCCAGCGCATTCGACACATGGGTCATCGCGACAAACTTCGTGTTTGCGTTAAAGAGTTTCCGGTATTCATCGACCAGCACCTCACCGCGGTCATTGATCGGCGCCACGCGGATGGTTGCGCCCTTTTCTTCAGCGACCATCTGCCACGGCACAATATTCGAATGGTGCTCCAGCGTGGTCAGGATGATTTCATCACCGGCCTCGAAGAATTTACGGCCATACGCATGCGCCACCAGATTGATGCCTTCCGTGGTGCCGCTGGTGAAAATGCACTCGCGCGATTCGCCGGCATTGATGAAGGCCTGCACCTTGTGCCGCGCCTTTTCGTATTCGGCCGTCGCGGTTTCCGACAGGTAATGCACCGCGCGGTGGATGTTCGCGTGCTGCTCCGAACGGTATTTCACCCAGCGTTCCATGACCGGGCGCGGCATCTGGCTGGAGGCGGCATTATCCAGAAAAATCAATGGCTTACCATTGACCTTCAAGTCAAGCACCGGAAAGTCGCGGCGCAGGCGCTCAATATCGAGTGCCGCTGCCGGCGCGGTCGCCAGTTTGCTGTGGCCACTCATACTGAAACCTCGGTGCGCGCCATCACCGACTTTTCCAATTGCGCCACCAGTGACGGCACAGGGATGCGATCGATGATCTCGGCGCCGAACGCGTACGTCAGCAAATTGCGCGCCTGTGTTTCCGGCAGGCCCCGGCTTTTCAGATAAAAAAGGTGATCACCATCCAGCTGGCCGACGGTCGCGCCGTGCGCACATTTGACGTCATCAGCAAAAATTTCCAGCTGCGGCTTGGTGTCGACACGCGCCTTGTCCGACAGCAGCAGGTTGCGGCTCTGCTGGGAGGAATCGGTCTGTTGCGCGCCCTCGCGCACGAACACTTTGCCGCTGAATACCGCATGTCCCGCGCCGCCGACGATGGTCTTGTGCGATTGCTCGCAGGTGCCGTTGGGTTGCGTGTGGTCCATCAGCGTGTGGGTATCAGCCAGTTGGCGGCCGCCGATCAGCGCAATACCGTCGATCTGGGCATGTGCACCTTCACCCTGCTGGGTCACTGTCAGATTATTGCGTGACAACCGCGCACCGAAAGTCACCGCATGCGCCAGATAACGGGCATCTTTCGCCAGGGTCACGGCACAGGTGCCGATATGGAAGGCCGCGCTACTTTCGCGCTGCAGCTTGATATGGCGCACCGAGGCATTCGGCGCGACCACCACTTCAGTCACGGCGTTGGTCAGATAGGATTCCTCGCCCAGCGCCACGTAATCCTCGATGACAGTGATCTCACCGGCCGTGTCGGCGACGATCAGGCAGCGCGGATAAGCGGCGGCGCCTTTGCGGGTCGCGACGAACAGCAGATGGATGGGCGCTTTCAGTGCGGCGTTTTTCGCTGCATGGATGAATACGCCGTGTTGCAGGAAGGCGGTGTTCAGCGATGCGAACAGGTCCTTTTCATTCTTCACCAACTGCGCGAGGTGCGGCTCGATCAAGGCGCCATGAGCTTTCAATGCATCGGCCAGAAGTTCTACAGTAATGCCCGCAGGCAGTGCACCGCGTTGCGACAGCGCAGGCGCATAAATGCCGTCGACGAACACCAGCCGCACTGCGGCTTCGGATACTGCGTACTCGGTGATATCAGCCACTGATACGTTTGCCGCCACCGTCACCGGCTGGAATTGCAATTTGGTCAGCGGCGTGAGATCGGTGAATCGCCATTCCTCGTCACGCGTGGTCGGCACCGCCAGTGCATTGGCGCGTTCCAGCGCCGCGGCACGGCGTGCGTCCAGCCAGGCTGCGGGGCTCTGCGGCACGGCAGTGCTACCGGCCAGCAGCGCAGCCACGTAGGGATGAGAAGCGGGATGAGATGCGGCAGTAACGGTCACGCTGCGGCCTTTTTCACATCCAGAAGCCAGTCGTAACCGCGCTCTTCGAGCTCCAGCGCCAGCGATTTGCCGCCGGACTTGATGATGCGGCCGGCCGACATCACGTGCACATGATCCGGTGTGATGTAATTAAGCAGGCGCTGGTAATGCGTCACCAGTACGCAGGCATTGTCGGCAGTCAGCAGTTGGTTGATGCCGCCGGCGACGACGCGCAATGCGTCAATGTCCAGACCGGAGTCGGTTTCGTCGAGCAATGCCAGCACCGGCTCAAGCAAGGCCATCTGCAGAATCTCGTTGCGCTTTTTTTCGCCACCGGAAAAACCG
>JAKFUJ010000463.1 GCA_021732805.1 Betaproteobacteria bacterium
GCTCCAGCGCGATATGGCCGTGCGACTCGCCGAACGGGCCCTCGGGTTCGACGTACTCGGTATCGATCAGGCCTTCAATGACCATTTCAGCATCCGCCGGCACCAGCAAATCCACGGTCTTGGCGCGCACCATGTTGATCGGCGCACCGGCAACACCACCGGCCACGCCCACCTCATCAAGATCGATCGGCAGTTTCATCGGCGCGACAAACGCCACGCAGGGCGGCGCGCCGAGCACAATCGCAATCGGCATCGTCTTGTCGCCACGTTTCTGGTGTTTCTGGTAATGGCGGTAACCGCCGGCGCCGCCAACCCGCGTCGCCATGCGTACGACCATGCGATCCGGCGCCTTCAATCCTGCGCGATAGGTGCCGTGGTTCTGGATGCCGCTTTCCGGATCCCTGGTGATGACATTGGTCGCGGTCAGCGTCGGCGCGCCGTCGAAACCGGGGGTGGATACCGGAATCGGCAAGGCATCCAGGCCGTTGCCCTCGCCTTTCAGCGCATCTCCGGTAATCACTACCTCCTGACACGCTGCTTGTTCGACGACACAAGGCGGTATCGGATTGGCGATCGCGTGATCCCAGCGCTGCTGCACCTGATCCAGCGGCGCGCGCATGCCGACACCGTAGATTTCACGGTTGCCGGCAAACGCGCCGACCACCACCGGGAATTTGTATTTGCGGCCCTGCGCGTTGACGACGTTGGTGAACAGGAAAGCCTTGCGCTCATGCTCTTCGATGCCGCCGACGTACTGCCAGCGCACCAGCGGATGCATCTCCGAGTCCTTGTCGATCGCGCGATCAACCTCGATCAGCAGGCCCCGCTCGCGCAGCGCATCGAGGTGATCGCGCAGGTCGGCGTAACCACGGTCGGCTTTTTTCATGCCCCGGCCTTATCTGGCGCGCTTATTTGAAACTCATTTGCCACACTCATTTGGCGCGCTCATTTGCCAGACTTATTTGCCACGCTCATTTGCCACGCTTATTTGCCACGCTTATTTGCCACGAACAGCCATCCACGGCGATGTTTTGCCGCCCGCGGTCACGGTGCCTTCGATGCGGTCGCCGCTGACCTTGCCGGCATATCGGCCGTCACCGGCTGTAAAACTGATGGCATCGCCGCGCAGCCGGCCGTTCAGCACCGGCGCCAGTTTTCCGCTTTGACCCACCGAGCCATGCACCATCTGGAATTCCTGCGCGAACTTGATTTCATCCTTGCCCGCAGTCCAGGTCCCCGCCACTTTCGCCGGCACGATCCACAGGTAGGCGGTGCAGTAGCTGCTGCAATCCTTCTCCGCACTCTGGGTTTCGTCGGCTTTCCAGTCGCCCATCGTGAACGAGTTCGAAGCGACGCGCGTGCCCGGCTTCATGTCGAGAATTTTCGGGCGCAGCTTGACATTGAGTTCGGGCAGCAGGAACAGCGTGATCACCGTCGCCTTGGAAAAATCGGTTTCAAAAATGTCGCCGTGAATGAACGTTGCCTTGGTGCCGGCGCCGGCTTTCGCGGCATTGGCGCGCGACAGTTGCACCATGTCCGGGTTGTATTCGACGCCATAGGCGGTCGCGCCGCGCTTGGCCGCGGTAATCACCGTGCGGCCATCGCCGGAGCCGAGGTCATAGTGGATGTCGGCGGGAGTCAGCTTGGTCATGTCGAGCATGCGATCAACCAGCGCCTGCGCCGTCGGCACCCACACCACGTCCTTGCCGGCCTGGCCGACCTCGGGTTCAAACGCGGATTTGGGCTGCGCCTGGGCAAAAGCGGCAGCGGTAAAGCAGGACAGCATCAGCGCCAGCACGGTGCGGCGCGCCTGGATCAGGGTAGACATGTTCAATCTCCGGGAGTTGAAGATCACGATTGCAATTTAAGTGGAAACGTCAGGGAAAAGTACTGCCGCCGGATAATACCGGATTCGACGGCAAAAGCGGCGGCTGGCCATCGGGATTATCATGACATCCTGAAAACCATCTCTTGAAAATCAGGTCGCCATGGACACCGCCCCGCACCATCCCGCCCGCCGCGTCGTCAAAATGGCGTGTCCGCACGACTGCCCCGATACCTGCGGGCTGGATGTCACCGTCGAAATGGGCAAGGCCATTGCCGTCAAAGGCAATGACATGCCTTTTACCGGCGGAACGTTATGCACCAAGGTGGCCCGCTATCTGGAACGCACCTATTCGCCGTCACGCATTCTTTACCCGATGAAACGCATCGGCGCAAAAGGTGAAGGCCGTTTCACCCGCATCAGCTGGGACGAGGCGCTGGACACCATCGCCGCGCGTTTCAAGGCCATCGCCGCCGAAAATCCGCAGCAGATCCTGCCCGCGAGCTACGCCGGCACCATGGGCATGATCAGTTATGCCGGCATGGACCGCCGGTTTTTCCACCGCCTCGGCGCCAGCCTGCTTGAACGCACGCTGTGTTCCTCCGCCGGCAAGGCCGGCATGAAAATCACGCTGGGCGGATCGGTGGGCTGCGATCCGGAACGGGCCGACGAAGCCAGACTGATCCTGATCTGGGGTTCCAACCCGTTGACCTCCAATCTGCATTTCTGGTCGCGCTGCCAGGAAGCCAAGCGCCGCGGCGCGAAGCTGATCATCATCGACCCCCGCCGCAATGAGACCGCGGAAAAATGCCACCAGCACATTGCGCTGTATCCCGGCACCGATGCCGCATTGGCGCTGGCAATGATGCACGTCATCATCGGTGAGAATCTGATCGATGCCGATTATGTCGCGCAACACACACTGGGCTTTGAACCACTCAAAGCGCGGGTCCGCGAATGGACACCGGCGCGCGCCGCAGCAATCTGCGGCATCAGCGCTGCAGAAATCATCACCCTCGCCCGCGAATATGCCGGCACCCCCGCCGCGATGATCCGCTTGAACTACGGCATGCAGCGCCATGCCGGCGGCGGCATGGCAACACGCACCATCGCCTGC
>JAKFUJ010000020.1 GCA_021732805.1 Betaproteobacteria bacterium
AGGCAGGCAGTACACTATCGTATATCCGTCTGCCGGCGCCTTGGCGCCGAGATCAGTACCGATGATGGCATTGGCGCCGCCGCGGTTGTCGACGACGACCTGCTGCTTCAGGCGCTCACCGAGCGGCCGTGCAATCAAACGTGCAACGGTGTCGGTGCCTCCACCCGGCGGAAACGGCACGATGAAACGTATCGGGCGGTTCGGATAGTCCTGCGCCTGCATAGGCAGTGACAGCATCACCGCTGCAATCAACAACAAGAATTTATAAAACATGATGACTGCTCCTCGTTAACCCCGGCTTTATCGGGCCAGTGGCAATGTGACAGGACGCCCGCTGGCGATGGAATGTTCGATGGCCAGCGTCGCCTCCAGATTGATTTTCGCTTCGCGCGGCGTCGCCAGTGAACAGGGCTTGCCCATCGCCAGATGGTCCAGCCAGGCACGCGTCTCGTTGGCAATCGGCCCCCAGAATTCACCCAGCGCCCAGTCGCCCGGCGTGCCGCTCTGCAGGAATACCATGTTGACGTGATGATCGGGCAGATAGACATGCGGTATGCCCTTGTTGCTGTACATCAACTGGTCGGTGTGGTCATCATCAAGAATCATCACGCCTTCGGTACCCAGCACTTCGACCCGCGCCGCGTGACCGAGCGCCGGATATTTTTCCGGCAGCGCGTAACTGACACCGAGATTGACCACCGCGCCGTCGTCATAAGTCAGTATCGCGTAACTGACGTCGTCGACTTCAGGATAGCCGGCCGCTTTCAGTACGCCCTTCTGTCCTCGCGCATAGACTTCCACGAGCTTGTGGCCTTCATGCATCCAGTTCATCAAGTCCACGTAATAGGTCAGCGCATCCACCACCGGCGTCGCATGGCGGTTGCGACCGAGCATCGCCAGGGCCTGTGAACGCGAATTGAACACCCGTGCCGCACCGCCGGTCAGGGTGCCGATGCGGCCCTGCACGATCTGCTCCTTGGCGATCAGGTAACGTTCCTTGTAGCGGCGGCTGTAACCGACATGCACGCCGACACCGGATTTTTCGATGGCTTCAATCACGCGATCGGCGTCGGCCAGCGACAGCGCAATGGGTTTTTCCACCAATACCGGCTTGCCCAGTTCCAGCGCTTTCAGGATCGGCGCCAGATGTTCGCCTTCGCTGGTTGAAACGATGACGGCGTTGACCTCGGGATGGGCAATGATCGCGTCATTGTCGGCGGAGTGCTGTGCCGCGCCGACTTTCTTGGCCAGTGCTGCCGCTTTTTGCGCGTCCTGATCCGCCACCGCGATGAAATTGACTGCCGGATGCCCGGCGGCAAGTTGGGCGCGCAGCCCGCCGATACGGCCCGAGCCGATGACGGCCAGACCCAATGCTTTGCGTTCGATGATCCCCTCCGAAATGCGTGATCCCGGTCCGCGCCTTGCACCGGCTGTCCTGCGGTTCGGTTTTTTTATGCAGACACGGACCGCGGAAAAAACTCCGCGGGAGCCTCGAAGTCTAGCCAAGCATCCCGGGGCTTACAAGCGGAATACCGGTCAATTCCGCAATGAAACGCGAACCGCACCACAGCATGTGGAACGGTTCGCGCAATCGAAAAGGCGCGCCGTGCGAGAGGTGGGAGGGGAAAGCGGGCGCGGCGCCCCCCCCAAGAGGACTTGCTTCGCAGCGCGCGCGAAAAAGGTGCGACGACTTACTGTTTCTGAATGCCCGCCGCGTTGACCACCTGCTGCCAGCGTGACACTTCGCTTGTCAGATATTTGCTGAAATCCTGCGGCGATGTGACCAGCACTTCAAGGCCCTGCGCAGAAAAACGATCGTGGATGGTTTTTTGTTTTGCCAGCACCGACAAATCGCCATGCACCCGTGCAACCACCGCCTTGGGTGTGCCGGCCGGGGCCAGCATGCCGTACCAGGTCGTATAGCTGAAACCCTTGAGGCCGGCTTCATTGGCTGTCGGCAGATCGGGGGCCGCAGACACACGCTTGGTGCTGGTCACGGCCACCCCATTGAGTCGTCCGGCACGCACTTGCGGCAAGGCCGTGGCCATGTTGGTCACCATGAACTGGATTTCTCCGGACAGCAATCCGGTGGTGGCCAGACCTGCGCTCTTGTACGGCACGTGCAAGGTATCGACTTTTGCCGACAGCTTGAACAGTTCGTTCGCCAGATGGCTGGCGGTGCCGTTACCGGCGGAACCGAATGCGTATTTGCCCGGATTGGCCTTGAACAGCGCAATCAGATCGGCCAGTGATTTCGCCGGCACCTTGGTGTTCACGGCAATGATGCTCGGCTGTTCGGCAATCAGCGTCACCGTTGAAAAATCACGGATGACGTCGGCGGACGGGTTCTTGTACAGCGCCGGGCCGATGGCCATGGTCGAACTGGATACCAGCACCGTGTAACCGTCGGGATCGGACTTGGCAACGATATTATTGCCGATGGTACCGCCGGCGCCGGGCCGGTTGTCGACCACCACTTGCTGGCCCCACTGCTCGGTCAGTGCACCGGCAACGATACGGCCGACGATGTCACTGCCGCCGCCGGGCGCCAGCGGTACAACCATGCGTACCGGTTTTTCAGGAAATGCGCTGGCGGCATGCGCCGGTTGCGCAGCGAAAATTGCGCCGACGATACAGACGCACAAGCGCAATCTGGTGATATTGGTCTTGGATGACACGGTGAATTTCCCCTGCTGAAAGCGCTGAAACTGCGCACTAGGGGAAATTAACCGTGACGTGTTACAGGTTGATGACAGCGGACCGGTATTACCCTGTTCAGGCGCTCGTTTTCCCGGTCAGCCAGGCGCGCTCGATCTGCGGCACGGCGCTGGCGATGCGCTAGCCGATCTCGGCCGCCGTCAGCGAGCTCAGCGGATGCTGGATCACCACCGCATCCAGCCCGGTCATGCCCAGCGCATCACGCTGCGTCACC
>JAKFUJ010000158.1 GCA_021732805.1 Betaproteobacteria bacterium
GTTAACGGCTCTGATCCGGCCAACGTAGACATCCTGCAAACCGGGTCGGGCTCGCATATTGGCTTCCGGGGTGAAGAGAAGCTGGGCGGTAACCTGTCGGCGTGGTTCCAGTGCGAATCGTCGGCGGACGTCCGTGGCGTCAGCGCCTTCGGCTTTTGCACCCGCAACAGCGCGGTCGGCCTGAAGGGGCGTTTCGGTAACGTCTTTGTCGGCATCTGGGATACCCCGTTCAAGCGCACCATCGGCAGTCTCGGCAGCCGCGACACCGATATTTTCGGTTCCGCGTTCCTGCTGGGCACCACCTCGACGAGCGTCACCGACGGCGCCAGCGCCGGCATATTCAAGCGTCGTCAGCGCAACTCCATCAACTACGACAGCCCGGTCTTCGGCGGCTTCCAGGTGCTGGGCGCGTTCTCCTCGACCAACAGCTCGACCGCGACGACCGCGACTTCGGCCGGGGCCAAACCGCGCATCTGGTCGGTGGCGGCCTCGTTTAAACGCGCCGGGTTTGATCTCAGCGCCGCTTACGAGAAACATACCAAGGCCTATCCGAACGTTGCGCAACCGGGCAATGCCACGTTCGCCGGCGACGAAGACGGCTACCAACTCACGGCAGCCTACACCTTAGGCCCGGTCAAGTTCGGCGGCACTTTCACCGAACAGGAAGCAGACACCGCACCCGGCGCCAACTCCAAAGTCAAGGTGTGGATCCTGGGTGCGGAGTGGAAGATTGCCGGCCCGCACAATCTGCACGGCAGCTACGTCGTCGCCGACGATATCAAAGGCACGGTGGGTTCGACGATTGGCGGTGCCGCCAACCTGCGGCCGGCGGCAACCGGTCTCAACAACACCGGCGCCGATCTGTGGCAAATCCGCTATGTGTATAACTTCTCCAAACGTACCAACGGCGCCATTGGTTACGTGCGGCTGAGCAACGACAGCGCGGCAGCGTACTCTCTCGGCGGCCTGACCACTGCTGCCGCAGCCGGCGGCACGAAACAGAGCGCAATCGCGGCGAGCATCGAGCATCGCTTCTAAGCCACAAACATCACACCGCGTTTACGCGGAACTCAAAACGGGCGCTTAGTCGCCCGTTTTTTTATGCGTCGGCTTCGCGTGTTGACGCGCGGCATTACCACAGCGGCATGCCGCTCTACTTGCGCTCGGTCATTTCCTGCTGGAATTCGGGCGGTCCATAAGCATGCGCGAACTGGCGGTTGCTGAATTTGCCGTCGGTCACATTCTGCTCGGAATACAGCAGTGCGCGGTTGTGGGTTTGCGCAAACTGCTGCAACCACTGCAAGGCGCGCGGCGGGATGCGGCGCCCGACCGGCACCGCGACATCCACCGGCATGCCGCGCCACCGGGTCTGGTCAAATAAAACAATGACCTTGGCATTGCTGGGTTTCATCCATTCCGGCAACGGGCTGTCGGTCATGCGCCAGCCGCAGACAAATTGGCGGCAGGGATCGACCGGACGGTTTTCATAGTCGTCACAGCCGGCACCGGTGCTGTGATGGCAGGGTTTGCCGGGATACACCGGGTTGCCTTTAACCACGGTCTGCAACCAGCCGTCGCAGCAGCTGGTGCAGGGCTGGCATTCACGCAGTGGTGTTTTGGGCACGGTGTGTTGCGTCAGGAATCGTCGATGCCTGAGCGTAACTCAAATCGCCGGAGGATTCACGATGCCCGGCGTTGCCGCAGATCGCCGGCCAGCGCGTAGCGGCCGGCATCGATCAATGCCGATGCCAGATTGAGACGCGCCGCGACGTTATCCGGATTTGCCTGTACACAAGCCCGGTATTCGGTGATGGCATCGTCATAACGCAGTTGTGAGTGCAGCGTGCTGCCCAGATTGTTGCGCGCATCACGATCGCCGGGTTCACGGCGCGGTGTTTCGCGATAACAGGTCTCGACGTCGTGCCAGCGCTCCTGCCCTGTTGCGCAAGGGCGATGCCGCACCCTCGGCGTAACGCAGGATGGTGATGGCGGTGACGGTATCGCCGGACTCCAGCGCCAGCAGGCCGGAGCGGACGGCGCCAATGCATCAGCCTCGGTCAATTGATATAAACCATTGTTTTGGTTGATTTATTTACGATCACTGGTGGTGCCAGGGTAAATTATAGCTTGCCGGCGAGGATGCTGGCCCCGCAAATAGCGGGCATACAAGAGCAAAATACAGTGTTGCAAATACGAGACAAAAGTCTTTACATTCAGCAAAATCAGCCCCCAAATATTGTTTTAAGTGACTAATGTCTCAGATAATTGTCTTCGTATTCACTGCGCAAGCGTGGAGACAACACGCCTCAGGGCGTCTTTCAATCAGAGGAGAACATTATGCAGAAAAAAGTGATCGCGCTTGCCGTAGCCGGTGCGCTGGCCGCACCCGTCGTGGCGATGGCGCAGAGCAGCAGCACCGTGCAGATTTTCGGCAACTTGTATATAGAATACAGCTTTGCCAAACAAGACCGCGCCATCAACGGCGTCGATCAAGCCAATGTAGACATTCTGCAAACCCCGGGTTCGGAAGTCGGCATCAGGGGCGAAGAAAAACTGGGCGGCAACCTGTCGGCCTGGTTCCAGTGCGCGTCTTCTGCTGACCCGCGCGGTATCAACGGCGACGGCTTCTGCACCCGCAACAGCGCGGTGGGCCTGAAGGGCGGCTGGGGTAACTTCTTCGTCGGCAACTGGGATACCCCGTTCAAGCGTACGATCGGCAATTTCGGCGGCCGCGACACCGGCGTTTTTGGCACCGCGTTCCTGCTGAGCAGCAACTCGACCACCACCACCGACGGCGCCAGCCCCGGCGTGTTCAAACGTCGTCAGCGCAACCTGCTCTCCTACGACAGCCCGACTTTTGGCGGTTTCCAGGTGATGGGCGCCTTCTCGTCGACCAACAGTTCGACCGCGA
>JAKFUJ010000086.1 GCA_021732805.1 Betaproteobacteria bacterium
CTCATGCGCTGCTTCGCGCGTGAGACGTTTCGACGTATCAATACCCCGCTCACCGGCGATAGCCATTAGTTTTTCCAGCAGGGTGTCCGCCAGCACCGAGGCAGAATCAGTGCCGTAACTGGCTTTTTGCGAATTCGCCCGCATTACTTGAGGTTCATCTGCCGCCGATTCCAGAATGACCATCAATTCACCCTGCAGTGACCGGTGATTGCGTTCTGCTCGTGCGCGCAAGGCCTCGGCCAAGGCATCGGGCACGTTCTTGATGGACAGGTTGACGGGCATGGATGCTCCGGAATGGCTCTAAAATGGATTCATTATGGAACCATTCCGGAGCTGCTGTCAACGGTTGTGATCAGTACCGGTAGTGATCCGGTTTGTACGGACCTTCAACCGGCATTTGCAGGTAGGCGGACTGTTTTTCGTTGAGCACGGTCAGCTCAACACCGAGCTTTTTCAGGTGCAGGCGCGCGACCTTTTCGTCGAGGTGCTTGGGCAGCACGTAGACTTCGTTTTTGTATTTGTCGCCCTGGGTGTAGAGCTCAAGCTGGGCCAGCGTCTGGTTGGTGAAGGAATTGGACATCACGAACGACGGATGGCCGGTGCCGCAGCCGAGGTTCACCAGGCGGCCTTCGGCAAGCACGATGATGCGTTTGCCGTCGGGGAAAATCACATGGTCGACCTGCGGCTTGATGTTTTCCCACTGGTATTTTTTGAGCGACGCGATTTCAATTTCGGAATCGAAGTGGCCGATGTTGCAGACGATGCTGTTGTGCTTCATCCGCTTCATGTGGTCTTGGTTGATCACGCCCAGATTGCCGGTGGCGGTGACAAAAATGTCGGCCTTGTCGGCGGCGTAGTCCATGGTCACCACGCGGAAGCCCTCCATCGCCGCCTGCAGCGCGCAGATCGGATCGATTTCGGTGACCCAGACCTGGGCCGACAGTGCGCGCAGCGCTTCGGCGCTGCCCTTGCCGACATCGCCGAAGCCGCAGACCAGCGCAACCTTGCCGGCGATCATGACGTCAGTGGCGCGCTTGATGGCATCGACCAGCGACTCGCGGCAGCCGTAGAGGTTGTCGAATTTCGACTTGGTGACGGAGTCGTTGACGTTGATCGCCGGGAACGGCAGGCGGCCTTCCTTTTGCATCTGGTACAGGCGGTGCACGCCGGTGGTGGTCTCTTCGGTGACACCTCTGATGTTCTTTTCGATGTTCGAATAGAACCCGGGTTTTTCCTTCAGCGTCTTGCGCATCGCCGCGAACAGCACCACTTCTTCTTCGTTCGTACCCTCGGGCGGCTGCGTCTTGTTGCGTTCGTGCTGCGCGCCCAGCGTCACCAGCAGCGTGGCGTCGCCGCCGTCGTCGAGGATCATGTTCGGTGTGCCGCCATCGTCCCATTCGAAGATGCGATGGGTATATTCCCAATAATCTTCCAGCGATTCGCCCTTGTAAGCGAATACGGGGATGCCGCGCGCAGCGATCGCGGCGGCGGCGTGGTCCTGGGTCGAGAAAATATTGCACGACGCCCAGCGGATGTCGGCGCCGAGGTCGGCCAGTGTTTCGATCAGCACGGCGGTCTGGATGGTCATGTGCAGCGAACCGGCAATACGCGCGCCTTTCAGCGGTTTTTTGCCTTTGAATTCCTCGCGGATGGCCATCAGGCCGGGCATTTCGGTCTCGGCAATGGCGATTTCCTTGCGGCCGAAATCGGCCAGTTTGATGTCAGCGACTTTGTAGTCGGCGGCTTTAGCGTTCATGGTTGCAGCTCCTGATGTCGTTGGAGGGCGCCGTTGCCAGCGATGCCGCCCGAGCCTGGCCGAAAATGTGGATGTAAAAGCTTTAATCCACCCGGTCGCAGCGCCCCTCGGGGACACGCATTTCAAAAGTACGAAAAAAAGCGCTCGCACCGTTGCCGGTGCGAGCGCCGTTGATTCTTGCTGAGCCTGGCCGATAGCGGGTTAAAACTCTGAACCCTCAAAACCCCATCGGTCGCAACGCTCCTCAGCGGGGCGGATTATAGCCCAATGCCGGAGGCCTCTCAAACGAATACTGCTGCCGAAACCCCGAATCGCGCGGCCAGTTTTGCGGCCAGTTGTTTGCTGATCCCGCGTTTGCCGGAGAGGACGGCGCTGATCGTACTCTGCGGAGCCAGATCGGCGAGATCGGCTTGTTTAAGTTCGTGCTGCTGCATCAGAAATGTCAGCGCCTCTTTCGGACTGGATTCCGGCAACCGGTGTGCCCGCGCTTCGTGGCTTTCAATGACTTCGCCCAGGGCTTCGACCAGTCCGGCCAACGGATGGCGTTCGTCGCCGCCACCGGCGTCGAGCAGGGCTTCGAGCGCGGCGACAGCCTTGCGGTAATCGCTTTCGCGGGTAATGGCCTTGAGCGGAACCAGCCGCGCAAGGGCCTTGTAGTGACTGGTTACGGCACCGATATCAAGAGCGCCCATCATGGTCTCCAATGGTTGTAATCCGCATGCGTCATGACCGCGCGTATGTAGAGAATCTGCGTGTTGAAATGAATGGCGGCGATCAGCCGGTAACGGTTGCCTGCGATGTCGAATATAAAATAACTCCCGGCTTTATCGACCGAGCTGAACGTCCGCTTCAGCTGGGCATGATTGCGGAACTGCCCTTGCTCGATGACCCGCCGCCAGCCCTGCAACGCACCCCGTGCGGCGGGGTGTGTTTTCGCGAATTCGCGCAGTGCCTTGTTGCTGATCAGGCGCATGGCAGCAGGATATAGCATTTTGCGATATTTTGCCAATAACCATGCCGGCTGCAGCGCCCAATAAAAACGCCGGCAGCGCCGGCGTTTTTATTGGGGCAAAGCAGGTTTACTTGATACCCGCATCCGCTTTCAGCGCCGCCGCCTTGTTGGTATGTTCCCAGGTGAATTCCGGCT
>JAKFUJ010000435.1 GCA_021732805.1 Betaproteobacteria bacterium
CGACAGCGAAGCATTGAATTCCGGAAACTGTTTCAGCGTCACCACCGAAGCCTTCATCAGGAAGCCGAGCATGGTGAACTTGATACCGCTTTTTTTCGCTTCTTCGGCCTGCGACTTGCGGAATGCCTCAAGTTCGGTGATGTCGGCTTCTTCGTGCTGCGTGACATGGGGAATGCTCACCCAGTTGCGGTGCAGGAATCCGCCCGAGAGTTTTTTGATGCGCGACAGCGGCTGCGTGGTGACCGAGCCGAATTTCGCATAATCCACGGGCTGCATCGGCGGCAGATTGAAGCCCGGCCCGCCGCTTGCGGCACCTTCGCCGCGCGGGCGCGCCAGTTCGCTTTTGACAAACCCCTGTACGTCTTCCATGACGATGCGGTCTTTGGGGCCGCTGCCCTTGACCCGCGTCAGATCAACGCCGAGTTCGCGAGCAAATCGGCGCACCGACGGACTGGCGTGGGCTTTTCCGAAACCGGCTTCCATCCGATCATCCGTACCATCAGGCGCACTCGACGCTTCTCTCCCCCGCTGGGAGAGGGATTGAGGGTGAGGGCTCTCTTTATCCGAAACGGCAGGAGCCGTTTTTGCCGTAGCCGGCGCTTCTGTTTTGGTCTCCGGCTGCGCGGTCTTCTTCTCTTCCTTCGCCGCGGGCTTTTCGCCATCGTCCGATTCCAGCGTCAACATCAGCGTGCCCGCCGACACCTTATCGCCGACCTTGAGCTTGATTTCCCTGACCGTGCCCGCCGACGGTGACGGAATATCCATCGTCGCCTTGTCGGATTCGAGTGTGACCAGTGAATCCTCGGCTTTCACGGCATCACCGGGTTTGACCAGCACCTCGATTACCGGAATGTCCTTGTAATCACCGATATCCGGAACCTTGACTTCGATTGCGTTCGCCATTTTCCTGACTTTTCCTGAATGCTGTGCCTGAATGCCGGATGCGGATATTCAGCCTATACCGTGACCGGATTCGGTTTGTCGGGGTTAATGCCGTATTTTTTCACCGCCTCGGCAACGGTCTTGCGCGGCAACAGCTCCTGGTCGGCGAGTGCTTTCATTGCCGCGACCGCGACGTAATGCCGGTCAACCTCGAAGAACTGGCGCAGCTTGCGCCGCGTGTCGGAACGTCCGAAACCGTCGGTGCCCAGCGTGATGAAGTTGTGCGTGGGCAGGAACGCGCGTATCTGGTCGGCGAACAGTTTCATGTAATCGGTGGCGGCCACCACCGGTCCGGCACGGTCTTTCAGGCATTGCTCGATATAGCTCTGCCGCGGCTCCTGGTCCGGATGCAGCAGATTCCAGCGCTGTACATCAAGGCCTTCGCGGCGCAGTTCGTTGAAACTGGTGACGCTCCAGATATCGGAGGCGATGCCGAAATCCTTCTCCAGCAATTCGGCGCCGGCGATGACTTCGCGCAGGATGGTGCCGCTGCCCAGCAGCTGCACCTTGGGCTGGTTTTTTTTGGCCTTGCCCTCGCTGAACAGATACATGCCCTTGAGAATGCCTTTTTCCACGCCTTCCGGCATCGCCGGATGGGTGTAGTTCTCGTTCATCACCGTGATGTAATAGAACACGTCCTCCTGTTCCTGATACATGCGGCGCATGCCGTCCTGGATGATCACCGCGACTTCGTAGGCAAAAGTCGGGTCGTAGGTCACGCAATTCGGTATCGTCGAAGCGAGGATGTGGCTGTGGCCGTCTTCATGCTGCAAACCTTCGCCGTTGAGCGTGGTGCGTCCGGCGGTGCCGCCGAGCAGGAAACCGCGCGCACGCAGGTCGCCGGCGGCCCACGCCAAGTCGCCGATACGCTGAAAACCGAACATCGAATAAAAAATGTAGAACGGGATCATCATCTGCCCGTTGTTGGCATACGACGTGGCTGCGGCGATCCATGACGACATCGCGCCCGGCTCGTTGATGCCTTCCTGCAGTATCTGTCCTTCCTTGCTTTCCTTGTAGAACATCAACTGGTCGGCATCCTGCGGCGTGTAGAGCTGGCCGACGTGCGAATAAATGCCGAGCTGGCGGAACATGCCTTCCATGCCGAAAGTACGCGATTCATCCGGTACTATGGGTACCACGCGTTTGCCGATTTTCTTGTCACGGATGATGGTATTAAGTATGCGCACGAACGCCATCGTCGTCGAAAATTCGCGATCCTCGCTGCCTTTCAGCTGCGCCTCGAATACCGACAGTGCCGGCACTTCCAGCGGCTCCACGCGGCGCTTGCGCGCCGGGAGCGAACCGCCCATGGCCTCGATGCGGCTGCGCAGGTACTGCATTTCCGGCGAATCCTCGGGCGGCTTGTAAAACGGCACCTCGTCCAGCATGTCATCGGGTATCGGCAGATTGAAGCGGTCGCGAAACGCGCGGATCGAAGCGGTACCCATTTTTTTCTGCTGGTGGGAAATGTTCTGGCCTTCGCCGGCCTCGCCCATGCCGTAACCCTTGACAGTCTTGGCAAGTATCACCGTCGGCTGCCCGGTGTGTTTCATCGCCGCGGCGTAGGCCGCGTACATTTTGTGCGGATCATGGCCGCCGCGGTTCAAGCGCCAGATGTCGTCATCGGACATGTTCGACACCAGCGCTTCGAGTTCCGGATATTTTCCGAAGAAATGCTTGCGCACGAAAGCGCCGTCCTGGGATTTGAAGGTCTGGTATTCGCCATCGACGCATTCTTCCATGCGTTTCAGCAGGATGCCGGCCTTGTCCTTCATCAGCAGCGGATCCCAGTACGAACCCCACACCACCTTGATCACATTCCAGCCCGAGCCGCGGAAATCAGATTCGAGTTCCTGGATGATCTTGCCGTTGCCGCGCACCGGCCCGTCGAGCCGCTGCAGGTTGCAGTTGATGACAAAAATCAGGTTGTCGAGTTTTTCGCGGCCGGCC
>JAKFUJ010000108.1 GCA_021732805.1 Betaproteobacteria bacterium
GCACTGTGCCGGCTCACTGACCTGATCTGCACAGCATACGCCGCGTTTCGGCCATTACTGGCCGGACGCGGTGTGATGTGCGCGCCTGTTATCAGAACCGGTACTGCAACCCGATCGAATACAGGTCGATGTCTCGGTCACCGCTCGCGAATTCGAATTTGTAGCGATCCCAGTCCGCGCGCAGCTGCCAGTTGCGTGACAGGCCCAGGGTTCCGCCGAGGCCATAACTCAGCCCAAAGTCTCTTTCCCTGCCGGTGGCTACACCCGGCGCAATTGAATTGGTCCGCGTCCATCCGTACGTCGTGCCGACCTTGGCATGCAATCCTGAAGCCGTACCGATGGGCGCATTGAGCAGCAGACTCGCGTTGACACCACGCGCCCTCGCATCACCGCCGGCCAATTCCGCCTTGCCCAAATCGACGTAACCCAGTTCGAATCCGAAAATGCCCTTGACGGTTCCGCCGCCGTAAATCTTGTAACCGGTATCGTTGTCATCACAGGCAAAACCGCCGGGGCAACTCAGATCGTATTCAGCACGGCCGACACTGCCGCCGACATATCCCCAGAATTCCTTCTGGTAAGGCAGGCGCAGACTGGAGCTTTGTGACGTCGCCGCGGAGCTTTGTTGTGCGTAAGCAGGCAGCGCAATCGACAGGCCGAGTGCCACGCCGGCAAGCAACAATTGTTTGGTCATGATTCGTTCCTTTTGATTGAGAGACATCGCTCTCTTGTTGAGCAACATCCATGCCGATCAATTCCGGCGCCCGGTGGTGCTGCCGGCAGGGACCACCACAAGAACGGGGAAATCCGATAAATCATTGTTTTAATATATTTTATTGGATATCGAGCAATGGCGGATGATGACAGCAGACGTTGCGATTCGGCAAACGCACGGCAGCGATTTTCATGCAGCAGTAATAATTTCAATCGCATCGGCAATTGTTGCGCCGACGGCGCCATCATCAGTCTGCTTGCAGCTTGTTCAGACTCAATCACATCAATATTTCAAGGCACGCAAATTGCGTGATATCGGGAGCAACTCAACCCCGGAGACATCACATGAACCTGGTATTCCTGATTGTATTGATCGTAGTATTGCTGGCAGTGCTCCCGACCTGGGGGTACAGCTCTGGGTGGGGCTACGGCCCGAGCGGCGGATTGGGACTGGTACTGCTGATCCTGATCGTACTAATGCTCATGGGCAGGATTTAGACGCCGCTGTTTGCACTGCTTTCCGTCACTGCCGACCATCGTGTCCAAACATCACCGCTCTGCCGAAAAAGGCAACCAGCCAAGGCGCGCAAAAATCCTGGAACCGGCGGTTCCGGGAAATCTTGCCGATCGACGCTGGCAACTGCTGCAGCATGAGCTGCCGCATCACTGGAGCTGCCTGAATAATGAAGACGTTCTGCGGATTGCCGGCAATCGGGATGAATTGCTGACAGTACTGCACGAAAAATACAGCTACACGCGAACCGTCGCCGAAAAAGAACTCAACGCCGCACTTGCCGGGAAAGTCAAAAAACCCTGAACGCAAAAAACCCGGAGGCATCAACTTCGTGCAACCTCCGGCTGTTCAGTTATTCCCTTATTTTATTCCCAGTACGGACGACGGTCGTAATAGGTGTGGATGCTGGCAGCCCATTTCGGATCCGACATTGACGGCCAGTGATCCGAGTTGAAACCAGGTGCTTTTTCCAGGCGCTCCTTGTCGACATCCAGAATAAAACACTCGTTCCTGGTATCGAGAGTCAGTGCCTGCCACGGTATGGCAAACAATTTTCCGCCCATGCCGAGGATGGTGCCGAAGGACAGGACCGCGTAAGCAATGCGTCCGCTCGATACATCGAGCATGATTTCCTCGATTTTCCCCAAATCGTCGTTCACTGTATTGACAACCTTCTCACCGGTCAACGTGCCGGCAGAAAGCAGCTGCGCGCCGGGAGTGCCGTTCGATTTGCCGCCAGGGTTCGGAACGCCGAGGGTGCCGCCCGAGGTAACAGATTCGTTGATATCCATTTGAGATTTCCTTTTCATTAAAATTTCATTCATTGCCCCGGTGCTTGCAGCCGGGCGGGGGCATCCGGACGGACTTGCAGCACAATCGAAGCAGCTTTCAACGGCGGCGAAGCAAAATGCCGATGACCATGCCGATCGAACCGGCGACTGCCAGTGATGTCCACGGATGCATATCTATATATCGCTCGGTTGCCATCGCGGCATTTTGGGTTTTCTCCTTGACGGCCGCCTCTGCCTGCGCATAGTGCTGTTTCGCCTGTTCAAGCGCGCCGTGCACAGAAGTTTCACCATCCTCAGAAGAGCTTCGGTTTGATACCTTTGGATTCACTGTACTCATTGATGCTGTCTCCATTAAATGACTGCGCTCAGGTCGGCGCCTTGACGGTCAGTCGATTCTCCACGCCTTTGACGCCCTCCACGCTGCCGACGATGCTGGCTGCACGTTGTGAAGCCGCTGCGCTGGGAACATTCCCGCTCAGAGTCACGCGCCCTTGTATGGTGTCCACCGAAATGTCACCCTTCAGGTCCGATGCCCGGGCGAGATCCAGTTTCACTTTCGCTGTAATTGCAGTGTCATCGAGAACCTGCCCGGTTTTTTCCATGATGTTCTCGGCCTTTTGCCCGGCCTCGGCCATGGTGTTTGATGACGCAGGATCAGATGCCACAGTCGGCGTCGACTTGTTATTGTCACAGGCGGCAAGGGCTCCGGACAGAATCAGCACTGCGGGTAACGTAAACATGGATCTGACATTCATGGTTTTCTCCTCTATTTATTAAACTCATCCCGCAATCAGCGGGCAAAAAGCGAACCCGCGGACGGACGGGCCCACGGTCTGTATATCAACGTCGATGGGGTTGTTTGCCGGGTTGGGAT